>CBFIFL010000067.1:0-11182 GCA_965661855.1 Flavobacteriales bacterium | reverse complement strand
AGATTAAAAAAATACACATCAAGAAGAATTAATAAGTTTAGAATTTTTATAATTAAACATTTTTTTACGCGTAAACTAAAACATTTGTTTCGGTTGAAACTATAGTTTTTTATTGTTTTTCTGAATTAGTAAATTCTCTAAAATAAAGTTAGAGCCCGCAATTATGATCAAATCACCATTATCTGCGCATTCTAGTGCCGTTCTGTATGCTATATCAACTTTTCCAAACTCCTCTCCATAAATGGCTTTTGACTTGGCTATCTCTTTTAAATGAGTAGCATATAAAGCCCTTGGATGCTTAAATGAAGCGAAATAATACTTCGCATTTTTTGGCAACATAGACAAGATATTAACTACATCTTTATCTTGCATAAAAGCTAATACGAAAATCAGTTGTTTAAATGATTCATTTTTTAGCTGATTTAACATGGCTTCGAAAGCGGGAACATTATGAGCGGTATCTAAAATAACTCTCGGGGATTCATTAATTGTCTCCCACCTACCTGTTAACTTCAATTCATTCTCCATAAGACTAAATCCTTTCATCACATCTGAATCACTGAGATCTTCGCCTAACACAAGACTAAGTCCTTTAAGAACAGACGATAAATTTTTTAATTGGTTGCCTCCTTTTAGAGGTAATTCATTTTCATACACTTCAACTTCAGATGCTTTACATAAATAAGGACTTACAGAATTCTCTTTACTTAGCCTTTCTAAAACTTCTAAAACTTCTGGTTGATTCTCTTGATAACAGACTGGTACACCTCTTTTTATTATTCCAGCCTTTTCCTTGGCTATTTCTCGAATATCATTACCCAGTATATCGACATGATCTAACCCAATATTTGTAATAATAGACAGAACGGGTGTTATGATGTTGGTACAATCTAACCTTCCTCCTAAACCTACTTCAATAACTGCATAATCTACTCCTTTTTGAGCAAAGTACTCAAATGCCATTATGGTAGTCACCTCGAAGAAACTAGGTTTCTCTTCTTCGATGAAGTCCTTGATTCTTTCAACGAAATCAACAACAAATTGCTTCTCAACGAATTCACCGTTGATTCTAATCCTTTCTCTGAAATCAATTAAATGGGGAGATGTATATAAGCCAACTTTCAATCCCTGAGCTTGCAACATAGCGGCAGTCATATGAGCAGAAGAACCCTTACCATTGGTTCCTGCAATATGTATAGACTTAAATTTATTTTCTGGATGATCGAAAAGAGCAGCAAGCTTTAAGGTATTACTTAAATCCTCTTTGTAAGCTGATTTCCCTTGCTTTTGAAACATCGGAATTTCATTACACAAATAATGTTCAACTTCTTGATAAGTCATTAATTATCTATTCCTTATAATCGAAATTACAGATCCTTAAGATCTTTTGCTGAACTGGTGCAGATGGGTTTGCTTCGTAAGTAATTCCCTTTGCCCAGTTAATTGCTTTTTCAACCAAGCATGGCGCCGGATTGGTTGTTCCTTCGCTTGTAAACCTTGGCTCACCTATGATTTTCCCATCTCGATTAACATAAATAATTACACCAACCTTTCCTTTTTCTCTACAGTCTGTTTCTCGCTTACCAGGTGTAAATCCTTTCCCTCTTCCTGGTCCAGCAGCATAATAGGAATCACCATCCCAAAACCCTGCCGCATGATTCGTATTATCTCCTCCTTCTGGATCTCCCTGATCACCTGACTTTCCTGTTTCTCCCTCCGAATCCTGAGATGAAGAAGCGCTCGGATACAAATCATTTAACATATCCGTCTCCGCATCTGTTTTAGTTTCGGTTTCCTCCGCACTTTCTTTTGGATTATCATCACTTACCTCCGGTTGCTTTTCTTCTTGAATGGGAGCCTCAACAATGTTATCATTAGCCGTCATTGTTTCAGAAGCAGCACTTTCACTTGCTTGAGATTCCACCACTTCTTGTTGCTCTACTTGCTCATTCTTAGAAGTAAATTCTTCTGGCTGAACTTCCCCCATTCCATCATTAGATGTTCCGAAAGATATTTCCAACTCCCCTTTTGGCAATGGTAACTCTAAGGTTAAACCAACAAAAAAGAAGACAGCTGTCAGCAATACCACAATCATTGCAGTAATTCCAGCACTTCTTTTTTCGTCTTTATTAAACCTTGCTATCATTTTAATTTTTTAACCCTACTACAAAAACGTAATCATTCTTCTTGGCTATATCCATTATCTCAGCAGCTAATCCCCAAGTAATCTCTCTATCTCCGTCAAATTTCAATACTGCTCTTTCTCCATGGTTGGCACGTTCATTCTTCAAAGCTACTTCCAACTGCTCTAATGTCATGGGAGTATCCATAAACTGTATTGTATTCTCATTTAAAGCGGATATAACCAATTTCGGCTTTTCTTTAGATCTCGATTCTCCTCCTGGTAAGTTTACATTCAACCCTTTTGGAGAAATTAATGTAGACGCCATAATGAAAAATATCAATAGTAGGAATACTACATCCGTCATAGAGGACATGCTAAAACCTACTTCTACCTTATTTCTTGATCTTAAATTCATTTTTTTGAGTTGTTAGTGGTTTGGGATTAGTGATCAGGGAAGGCCTTTTTCACCAATCAACTAATAACTATAGCCTAATTAAGCTGGCTCGTGTAATACATCTAAGAACTCTAAAGAAGATGCCTCCATTTTGTGCACCACTTTATCAATTCTAGAAACCAAAGTATTATAACCTACATAAGCTATAATACCAACAATCAGACCAGCAACTGTGGTAACCAAAGATTGCATAATACCACCTGCCATTTGACCTAACTGAATGTCTCCACCTGCCTGGTGCATTTCATGGAATGTAGAGATCATTCCTAACACTGTTCCAAGAAAACCAATCATCGGAGCTGCTCCTGCAATAGTAGCAAGCATAGACATACTCTTCTCCATTTTGAAAACCTCTAACTTCCCAACGTTTTCTATTGAAGCTTCAATATCCTTAAGTGGTTTTCCTAATCTAGAAACACCTTTCTCCATCATTCTTGATACTGGAGAATCTTCATCCTGACAAAGTGTTTTAGCACCTTTAATATCAGCATCTGAAATTTTTAATTTTAATCCTTCCATAAAAGATGGATCAATCTTAGATGCTCTTTTTACGAAGAAATTCCTTTCGAAATAGATGTAAATTGCCCAAATAAATAGAGCAGCTAAAGGAATCATTGGCCAACCTCCATCGATGATTAAGTCGATTACCGAAATGGTTTCCACTTCCTTTATTAATTCTTGCGCCATTGGCTGAGCTTCAGCAAAAGAAGCTGAGTCAAGTCCCGTTTGTACTACGTTTAAAAAATAACTTTTTACCATTTGCCTTATCTTTTTACCTTAACGTTTACCTGCATTCAATATTATAAAGCTGTAAGAAGTGTTGAGTTTTCCATCTCCTCAACTTGTTCTACAACTGCTTCTTCTTCATTTGTAATAATGAGATCCGCTGACTTCATACCTAAGAATGTCATTGAACCTGCTACAAAACCAATTAATGCTAACCAAGCAATATTTTTGAAGTACCAGAAGAAAGAAATTTTTTCCATTCCCATTGCTACAACTCCAGCTGCTGATCCAATGATTAACATTGAACCTCCAGTACCTGCCGAGAAAGCGATAAAGTGCCATAACGGATGATTTTCTGGTTCTTGGAACATTCCCATAGAAGCGGCTACTAAAGGAACATTATCTACTACAGCTGAACCAGCACCAATTAACATTACAACTATATCTAAATTTGGAATTGCATTCTGCACACTTTGCGCTAACATAAATAATTGTCCTAGTGACTCTAGCGCCGCTACTGACATCAAGATTCCTAAGAAGAATAGTAAACTTGGCATTTCAATTCTTGACAAAGCCGTATGCACTGGTGAATGCGGATGTGAATCATCTTCCATTTCAGAGAATGAAAACTCTCTTGCAGTGATTATTTCAGCAACAACAGCAATTATCCCTAGAGATAACATCATTCCAACATATGGAGGAAGATGAGTAAGTGTCTTGAAAATTGGGACAAATATAATTCCTCCCAATCCTAGGCATAACATTTTCACGGAATGCTTACCTCCAACAATGTCTCCTTCTGGCGCTTTAAAGTCTCCTTTAAACGCTGGTAACAATGATGCTATAAACACTGGTATAACCATACAAACAGCTGATGGTAATAATAAGTTAACAAACAATGCTTCTGCAGTGACACGCTTACCTATCCATAACATTGTTGTAGTAACATCACCAATTGGAGACCAAGCTCCTCCTGCATTTGCTGCAACAACAATCATACCTGCGAACCAAAGTCTATCTTTCGGATCATCCAATATCTTCTTAAGAATCGTAATCAAAACAATTGTTGCTGTTAAGTTATCGATGATAGCAGATAGGAAGAAAGCTAAAATAGCCATGATCCACAACAATGTTTTTCTACTGTTTGTTTTGACAAAGCCCTTTATTGCTGCAAAGCCATCGAAATGATCCGTGATCTCCACAATAGTCATTGCTCCAATTAAGAAGATTAAGATTTCCGCTGTTTTGCCGAGGTGATGTAATAATGTTCCTTCTAGTAAATGATGTTTCGCTTCACTGGCTAAAGCCGTTATGTCCATCAAGGTGTTATTGTGAGAATCAAACCAATTGGAAAATCCATCTAAACCTACTGTAACTAAAGCCCAACAAATCGCCATCATAATAATGGCAGGAACTAATTTATCTACTTTCAATTGGTGTTCTAGAGTTATAGCTGCATAACCTAAAACAAATACTAATATAACTGCTAATTCCATGGCTCTATCTATTCAAATTCAAAAATATCCCAATTCTATAAAAAAAATTGAAGCCTTGTCAAAAGAAATTGACAAGGCCTCGTTAAAAAAGTGTTATTTAATCTCTAGACACTTTAAACCAATTGCTCTAAAGCAATTCCGAAAGCTGTCTGAGCAATGTTTGTTTTTGAACTTGAATTCGCATAACATTTTTCAAGAGCTACTTTAATCGTGTTAGAAGTATCTTCGAAGATCGCTTCATCAGAAACCTCAACTCCACTTTCCATTAAGTATCCAAAAACTCTTGCCATTCCACAGTTTGAAATAAAATCTGGAACGATTGCTAAGTTTTTATCAGCATGTTCTGCGATTGCACCGAAGAAAATCTCAGGATCTGCAAAAGGAACATTTGCTCCACATGCAATCACTTCCATTCCTGTTTCGATCATCTTATCTAACTGATCTTTTTGAACCAATCTAGAGGCAGCACATGGCAAAAAGATATCTGCACCTAATCCCCAAATCTTATCATTAACATCTTCAAAAGACATTAAGTTATTGTTTGCTAATGCATTTCCGTCTTTGCTTAAGAATAAAGACTTAACCTCTTCAAAAGAAAAACCTTCCTCTTTGATCAATCCACCAACTCTGTCTATAATACCAACAACTTTTGCTCCGTTTTGAGCTAAGTAATAAGCTCCTGCAGCACCAACATTACCCCATCCTTGGATGATTACTTTCTTTCCTTTCAAGTCTCCTCCGTAGATATCATAGAAATGTCTTACTGATTCAGCAACACCAAACCCAGTAATCATATCTGCAACAACATACTTTCTTGAAACATCTGGAGAATAGTTCGTATCCTCTAATACTTTGGATACTCCGTGTCTTAACTGACCAATTTTGTGAATCTTCTCATTATCTCTTGGAGAATAATGTCCTTGTAGAACTCCTTCTTGAGGATGCCATAAACCGTAGTTCTCCGTAATTGGAATAACCTCGTGAATTTCATCAACATTTAAATCACCTCCAGTACCGTAGTAATTCTTTAATAATGGAATCACTGCCTTATACCATCTTTCTAATACTCCTTTTTTTCTTGGATCTCTTGGATCGAAGTTAATTCCTGATTTAGCTCCTCCAATTGCAGGACCAGAAACAGTAAACTTAACCTCCATTGTTTTAGCTAAAGATTCAACTTCTCTTTTATCTAAACCAACTCTCATTCTTGTACCACCACCTGCAGCACCACCTCTTAATGAATTGATTACAACCCATCCTTCTGCCTCTGTTTCAGCATCCTTCCATTCAAATACGATTTCCGGTTGCTTATTTTCGAATTTATTTAATAACTCTTTCCAATTTGCATTAGCTGTCATAGTTTCGCTCATAGTACTTAAATTTTATACTAACGAATATACGAAAGAAGCGAGTATTTATAGCCTTTACAAAGCTTAATTAATCTTTTTTTTTAGGACATGAGAACGGCCTCTTTAATATCAAGGTAAATAGATTGATCCGCCTATATTTGACTTTTTACTTCCAGTAACTTTCGACTCCACATTAATACAGTCATTTACTCGCAAATAGCCTAAGTATGCGAAGATTACCGCCTCTTTATAATCGATTATCTCGGAACTTGCAGCGCTAAACTTATGTCCAGAATAGCTTTCAAAAAGTTCTAACAAATATGAATTGTGAGACCCTCCTCCAGTAATTAGCACATTTGAAGTTTTCAAATATTTTGAAATCTGAAAGGCTATATGATGATAAAGCGTATTCAGTTTATCTTCAGAAGATATAGCGAATTTATCTAGCATAGGAACAAGCTCTTCATCCAAAAACTCTGCTCCTAGCGATTTTGGAGCCTCTTTTCTATAATAATCTAGATCGTTTAAGGAATTAAAAAGTTCCTGATGTAAATTCCCTTTTCTTCCAATTAAACCGTCTTCATCAAAGCTTACATTGAAATCAGCTACAACATGATTCAAGATTAGATTGCATGGCGATATATCGAAGGCCACCTGTTCCTCCTTCAGAGAAATATTAGCTATTCCTCCTAGATTTAAGCAAGCATCATAGGTATTAAACAGAGACCAGTCTCCTACGGGAACCAATGGAGCTCCTTGACCACCTAGTGCTACATCATTGGTTCTGAAATCCACAATTGACTTTACCCCTGAATGAATGGCTATTTCGGCTCCAGAACCTATCTGCTTGGTTAAGCCTTTACTTGGCTCATGAAATACGGTGTGTCCGTGAGAGGCTACATAATCCACTTGAACATCTATGTCCTTCACAAATTCTCTAACATTCTGCCCTATGAATTCTCCCATTTCAATATCTAAAAAGGCTAATTCTAAAGCAGACATAGATCTACACTGCCTTAAGCCTTGTAATAAGTCTTTAGTAAACTCAATCTCTTGTTTGGCAAGGATTTCAAAATCTATTCCTGTTTCACTTTTACTAAATGAACACAAAACTAAATCGAGTCCATCCATTGATGTCCCCGACATTACCCCTACGATATTCAAAGAATCTGCCATAGTGAATTTGCTTTTAAAGCACCTCTAAATAACACAATTTTAGGTACTTTTGCAGCTCATCTAGAATTTAAAGTATTACGATATGAATTTCGAATTATCAGAAGAGCATTTAATGATTCAACAAGCGGCAAGAGATTTTGCACAAACTGAATTATTACCAGGTGTTATAGAAAGAGACGATAAGCAAGAGTTTCCGGCAGAGCAAATCAAGAAACTAGGAGAACTAGGTTTTATGGGAATGATGGTTGATCCTAAATATGGAGGCGCTGGAATGGATACTGTTTCTTACGTTTTAGCAATGGAAGAAATTTCTAAAGTTGATGCATCTGCTTCTGTAGTTATGTCGGTTAACAACTCTTTAGTTTGTTGGGGACTTGAAAAATTCGGAACTGAGGAACAAAAGCAAAAGTATTTAAAGCCTTTAGCTTCAGGAGAAATCATCGGGGCATTTTGTTTATCTGAGCCAGAAGCTGGTTCTGATGCAACTTCGCAAAGAACGACAGCAATCGATAAAGGAGATCATTATTTATTAAACGGTACGAAAAACTGGATTACGAATGGTAATTCTGCTAGCGTTTATTTAGTAATGGCTCAAACTGATGTTGAAAAAGGACATAAAGGAATCAATTGTTTAATTGTTGAAAAAGGACAAGAAGGATTCATCGTAGGTAAGAAAGAAGATAAAATGGGAATCAGAGGTTCTGATACTCATTCTTTGATGTTTACTGATGTTAAGGTTCCTAAAGAAAATAGAATTGGTGAAGATGGATTTGGTTTCAAATTCGCTATGAAAGTTTTATCTGGTGGTAGAATCGGTATTGCTTCTCAAGCATTAGGTATCGCTTCTGGAGCTTATGAATTAGCTCTTAAGTATTCTAAAGAAAGAAAAGCTTTCGGAAAAGAAATTTCAAAGCATCAAGGTATTGCTTTCAAATTAGCTGATATGGCTACTGAAATTGAAGCTTCAAGATTACTTTGTTTAAAAGCGGCTTACGCTAAAGACAATGGTTTACCGATTGATGAGATTTCCGCAATGGCTAAGCTTTACGCTTCTAAAACGGCGATGGACGTTACTGTTGAAGCAGTTCAAGTTCACGGTGGATACGGATTCGTTAAAGAATACCACGTTGAAAGATTAATGAGAGATGCTAAGATCACACAGATTTATGAAGGAACTTCTGAAATTCAGAAGATTGTAATTTCAAGATCGCAGTTATCGAAGTAGATTTTTGTTAGTAGTGTTTAGTTGTTAGGGACTAGGGACTTATTGATATTAGGAGACCGTCTTTTTTTAAGGCGGTCTTTTTTTTGTGGTTAAAATTAATGCAGAGGTTGCATTACAATGTGAGTTTGTTTTTGGGCATACAGGAATGTAGGGGCTACCCTTGCGGTCGCCCGTAACGGTGTGAGTTCGAGTTTGAGCATACTGGAAATAGGGATTTGTTAACGGGCGACCGCAAGGGTAGCCCCTACGAGAGCTTGTTAGTAAAGAAAGTCCTTCGATATCGTTCTACCAAACCACTTTATCAATTAACACCTTACCTTCGACGTTCAACTGAATGATATAAATTCCAGAAGACTGATTATAAATGCTAACCTTATCATCCGTCCTACCTGATTCTGTATAATGTTCTCTATTATAAACTTGCTTACCTGCAGCGTCAAACACCCTTAAGCCATAAAAAACATTCTCTCCTAAATCTTCAGCTTGGATATTGATATACCCTACATCTTTATTGGAAATCGTGGAAATCTTAGAGTCTGATTGATCTTGCTCACAAGAAACTGAAACGATATCGAAAACCTCTTTTTCACCATTGAAATCGTATTGAGTTAACCTGTAATAAGCCGTCCCATTTTGATAGTCATAATCGGTAAAAGAATATTCATTCATCTCTGTTGTTGTTCCATTCCCAGCAACTTCTCCTAAGTAATCAAATACCACTGACTGATCAGACTTCTCCAATAAGAAATAATCATTATTTATTTCTGAAGCCGTTACCCAAGTAATTTCAACATCATCTCTATTACATTCAGCTATTAGCGACAATAAATCTACCGGAAGAACAGCATCCGTATCACCAGCTCCAGAAAATTTACTAAACGTTGACAAACCTGTCCATGTAAGTGTATTGGTTCCTGCAGTAACACTACCTGTACCTTCTTTTGTATCATCTCTAAAACTAGAACCCGTAGGACTATACCATACGTTTGAGCTATATTTTACAGGTAATAATTCCGCTTCAGTACCGGTGATATCACCGTCAGGATATACGTAAGAAATATCATAGTTAGGTGTGGTGATACCTGTTTGAGTAACATCCCATTCACGAGTTATATAAGTATTAATTGTACTGGTATTAAAATCCGCATTAACACCATCGTCTGTGTACACATTTACTTCAGCTGACGCCAATCCACCATTTGAATTAAGCGTAAAAGTTACTGGAGTGTAATTCGTCAAATCTCCTATTGGGAAATCGTAAGTAGCATTAGCGTTTACTCTTTGTTTCAAATTACCAATAGTACCTCCGTTATTATACGCTACAAAATAATTACTTGAACTC
The DNA here is from genome assembly GCA_965661855.1 of Flavobacteriales bacterium. Lineage (GTDB taxonomy): Bacteria > Bacteroidota > Bacteroidia > Flavobacteriales_C > CBFIFL01 > CBFIFL01. The sequence goes on along the minus strand of CBFIFL010000067.1, from coordinate 1,289 downwards.
TCTCCTGTTACTGTTGCGTTTGCAGATGTAGAACCTAAAGTTAGCGTGTAACCTTGAACGGTAAATTTACCAGAAGTAAAGGTAAGTGTCCCCTCTACAAAACTATTAACTCCTAACGCAAGCCCACTTGCATTGTTTAACGTTAAGTTATTAAATGTTGTTGTCGAACTTCCTCCTATGGATTGAGCTGAAGGACCATCGAAAGTAACGGTACCCGAATTAGAGGTAAAGCTATCGTCGTTTGTCCAGTTTCCTGCACAACTGATAGCATAACTATTTGCTGATTTAGTATCTAAAGTTCCTCCAGTAATCGTTAAGTTACCATTTACATCAATCGCTTCTTGAATTTCATAGGTTGCAGTTCCTCCACCATCATTGAATACTAAATTGTACAAAGAAGCCCCTCCTGCTGTCATTGTTAAGGTTCCTGAAGCACCGTTCATTTCTAAAGTAGAAGTTCCCCAATCAAAGGTACCTGTATTACCTCCACTATTAGGAATATTCCCAGCTACACGCACAGTTCCTGAATTAGCGTTAAAAGTTCCTACTCCAGAACCTGTGCATCTCAAATTTCCATCCACGTCAAGAGTTCCTGTGTTAAGCGTGAATGTACAGCCAGCCAAATGAGCTAACCAAGCATCACCTGCAACGTTCATATTTGCTGCACCAGTTAAAGTGAAACTGGAGTTCGCTTGTGTGTATATGGTACTGTTTAATGTAAATGTCTGTCCGTCTGCAACAGTAAAGGAATTTACACCTGTGGACATGTAAAACTTATTTATGGTTAAGCTGTTGTTCAAGGTATAACTTGCCCCACTGTTTAAATTAAAGTTTGAGGTGGAACTATTTGCTGCAGTAGTCACACTTATTGTTTTTGTGGCTCCATTCAGATCTATCCATCTATCAGTAGCTGTAGAGCTTTGAATACCTGATGTTCCGTTCATGGTAATTGAACCAGCTATGTTTATATCACCATTTTCTACTGTGGCTTGATGATCAATAATTGCGTCATTATTCATGGTAATATCCCCTGTAAAGGTTGTGGCAGCATCAATTCCAATGTATTTACCATCAGTTAAAGTAGTTGTTCCAGTAACACTGCAATCGGCTAGAGTCGGACTCAAAGTTCCTTCCGTAATGGTTAAGTTATTTGCTACAGTAATATCTGCATCGGCATCATTACAGCTTACCACATCAGCTGTAGCATCTTTATTTAAGGTTAAATTGTAAAACTCAATTCCATCTGGGTCATCGATTACGGAATTGGCTGAACCGTCGAAAACAACGGT
>CBFIFL010000066.1:0-11693 GCA_965661855.1 Flavobacteriales bacterium | reverse complement strand
TCTTATTTACTTAAATATATTGAATGCGAATCTAAAGGAGCGGTAGTCGAACCATCTGTTTATACTAATAACAACGTCTAGTTTTACACTACGAATTCATAGACTAATTTAATATCAAGCAGATGGTTCGACTACCGCTCACCAAGCCAGAGTGTGAATGACTGCGACTCACTTTTATAAACTAACTTTACCTCTATGGAAAAACACAATTTCAGTAAGTTAAAATTTGGGTTTATAGGAATTGGAGTTGCTATATGTATCTCAGTTCATAGCTTAATGGCCATCTACTTTTTTGATTGGATGGGTTTAATAAGCGGTTTTATTATACTGAGTATTGTGAGCTTTAGGAAAGGTGCTGAAATTGATTTCAAGTCAAACCAAATTAGAAAATACAATAGTATTTATGGTTTGAAATTTGGATCATGGAACCCCATCAATCCGAAATTTTCTTTTCGTTCGATTGTTGATAATAAGCGATATAAATTCAATTCTAAATCAAGCTCTGTTACTAGAGAAAAGAAGCCAGGAATGGTGGTGTATGAAGGCTCAAAAGGAACGGGTAGAATTATTCTAGGAGAGTTTGATGAGAAACAGCAAGCAGATCGTTTTGCTAAAGAGCTAAGGGATAGAATATACTAGAAGGGTAAAAGGAATACCCACCCCAATTGAAAAACATAAACAAAAAAAAATCCGGCCATTACAGCCGGATTTTTTCATTATGATATAATCTAAAAGTTTAAGCTTTCTTAGCCTTTAACTTAAGCTTCAATTTTTCAATCTGTAAGAATAATACAGGAACGAATACTAAAGTTAAGAAGGTTGCGAATGTTAAACCGAAGATGATGGTTTTAGACATCGGTCCCCAGAACATTACGTTATCTCCTCCAATGTAAACGTTAGGATCCCAAGATTCTAATAGACCAATGAAGTCAATGTTAAACCCATAGGCCATTGGTAAAAGACCTAAAACAGTGGTGATTGCCGTTAATAATACCGGACGTAATCTTGTTTTCCCACCTTTTACAATGATTGGGTATAATTCTTCAAGAGGTAACTTGTCATCTTCGTCGATTCCAAGCTCTTCTTTTCTTCTTGTGATTAACAGCTTCGTATAGTCAATTAATACAATCGCGTTGTTTACTACAATTCCGGCTAGTGAGATAATACCAATCATCGTCATGATGATGATGAAATCCATTTGGAAAACCACTAATCCTAATAGTACCCCAATTAATGAAAGTAATACTGCGAATAAAATGATTACCGGACCAGATACGGAGTTAAACTGAGCAACAATGATCAAGAAGATCAAGAATACTGCTGCCAATAAGGCTCCTCCTAAGAATTCCATTTCTTTTGCTTGCTCTTCTTGCTGTCCTGTAAACTTCCATTCAACACCTTCAGCGAATTCAAATCCTTCCATTTCAGCTTTGATTTCATTTACTACTTCGGTAGGGTTGAAATCTCCTAAAACGTTTGATTGAATCGTTACCAATCTATCTAAGTTCTTACGTTTAACCGCTGAGAAAGTAGATGACTTAGTAGCCGTTGCTACTGCTGAAATAGGCACTTGTCTAATTCTACCGTTAGTTTGATCTCTAAACGTGATTCTAGAGTTCATTAAGGCTTCAGCATCATAACGTTGCTCATCTTTTAATCTGATATAGATTGGATAATCATCGTCTTCTGCTTTGAATTTAGAAATCTCTTTTCCGAATAAAGCTGTTCTGATTGACGAACCAACCTGAGCCGTAGAAATATTTAATCTTCTTGCTTTAGCTCTGTCAATATTGATTAACATTTCAGGTTTACCCAACTCAACATCTAATTTCAATTCTTCGATTCCATCGATGTTTGCTTTATTGATGAATAAAGTTAAATCGTTGGCCTGACTCATTGCTAAATCGTAATCATCAGAAATAATTTCAATGTTAATTGGCTTCCCTTGTGGTGGTCCTGCTTCATCTTTTGCAACTACAATTTGAACCCCAGGAATATCATCAAATAATGATCTAATTTCTGTCATTACATCAGAAGTAGAAAGACCTAATCTGTCTTGGAATTCAACAAATGAAACCTGAACTCTTGCCTTATGCGGAGTATTCCCCATTGAAGGTCCTTGAGCAGGATCTGAAGTTCCATTACCAACCTGAGCAATGATAGATTCAACCAAATGATCGTATCTAATTGTATTACCCATTTCATCCATGTGATCTTTCTTAAAGAAGAAGTTGGTCACTTTCTCTTCAATTATTTCAGTCGTAATGTTAGACTCCTGGATGTCTGTACCAATAGGCTTTTCAATAAAGATGTTTAAGTACTTCGGCTCGTTTTCAGGGAAGAATAAAATCTTCGGAGTAAAAGCACCCATTAACATGATCGAGAAGATAAATAAGCCAACTAATCCAAAGATTACCTTTTTAGGGTTGTTTCCTTTTAAAGCATTAGCTAAGAATTTCTCATATCTAGTTTCTAGACGAGGTAAGAAATTGTTTTGGAATTTTCTTGATAAAGGCAATAGAACGAATGCATTGAAAGGAATCACAACACCTATGATAATCATTAAGTTACCCAGTGTTGCAACTCCCAATGAGATTACTGCACCAAGTACTAAGAATATCAAAGTCTGTCTCCAAACTTTATTTTTTTCAAGTCCTTGTTCGTCTCCTACTTTCATAAACATCGACGTCAATACAGGATTGATAACCAATGCAACGAATAAAGAAGACCCTAAAACGATCATTAAAGTAAGCGGTAAGAACTTCATGAATTCTCCCATCATACCTGGCCAAATTGCTAAAGGAACGAAAGCTCCTAAAGTAGTTGCCGTTGAAGCAATAATTGGCCAAGCAACTTCTCCTGCTCCAATTTTCGCCGCCTCTTTTGGAGAATAACCTTCATCCATCAAACGATAAATATTCTCAACAATAACAATCCCGTTATCTACCAACATACCTAATGCTAGTACTAGAGAGAATAAAACCATTGTGTTTAAGGTTACGCCCATTGTGTTAAGAATAACGAAGGACATAAACATTGATAATGGAATCGCGATACCAACGAAAATGGCGTTTCTTAATCCTAAGAAGAATAACAATACACCAACAACCAATAGAATACCGAAGATGATTGAGTTTTGAAGCTCAGCTACTTGAACTCTTGTTTGTTTAGATTGATCTCCTGTTACACTTACTTTTAAGTTCTCTGGAAACTTCGTCTCTTCCATTTTTTCTAGATCATCTAGAACATTATCCGATAAGGATAAAAGGTTGGCACCAGATCTTTTGAACACATCCAGCATGATTACCGGAGCACCCTTTTCTCTTGCAAAAGACTCCGCTTCTTTTTCTTCGAACTTAATCTCAGCGATGTCTCTTAAGTAAACGATATCTAAAGCTTCTTGCTTTACAATCACATCACCGATTTCTTCAGCACTAGTGAAATCACCAACAGTTCTGATGGTTCTTCTATAACCGTCAACCAAGATGTCTCCACCTGAGATTGACATGTTCTCGTATGCGATTGCGTTTTCAACGTCTCTAAAACCGATGTTTAACATCTCCATTTTGTGAACATCCAACTCGATCTTCATTTCCTTTTCAGCAATACCTCTGATTTCTACCTTAGATACCTCAGAAATTCCTTCTAATTTATCTTTAGCTAATTCAGCGTAATCCTTTAAGATTTTGTTAGAGAAATCCCCCGATAAGTTAATGTTCAATACAGGCATTAACTCAGAGAAATTCATCTCAAAAACATTCGGATCAGTAGGTAAGTCGTTAGGGAAAGTAGGAGTTGATTTTACTTTATCAACTGCATCTTTCACTTTACGTAATGCCTCACTAGGATCTACTTCAAAGTTGAACTTAACGTCGATTGAAGAATACCCTTGAACCGAAGTAGATAAGATTTTATCAATACCTGTGATGGTATTAATTTCTTTCTCTAAAGGCTTTGTAATTAATTTTTCAATATCCTCTGGAGAGTTTCCTGGATAAGGAGTTCCCACATAAACTTCTGGGAAAACTAACTCTGGAAATAACTCCCTAGGCATGCTGCTATAAGCTCCTAAACCTGCGATCAAAATGATCACGGTAAGAACTAGCACTGTAGTTCGATTAGTAACCGATAGTGAAGAAAGCTTGAACTCCTTCATCTTTTGGTTTACTTTATTTTTTAAATCACTCATTTTCTATCTTTTTAATGCATGCTTATTGCACCACCTTAACTTGCTCTTGTTCTTGAACAGATCTACTTCCTTTGTCTACTAAAACTTCTCCACCTACAAGTCCTTCACGTACATATGAAAAACCATCATAAGACCATTCAGAAGTAATGAATTGCTTAGCAACTTTGTCTCCATTCACTACAAATAAGAATTGCTCTCCTTTTCTGTTTTGCTGAATCACTCTTGAAGGAACGATTACTGCAGAATCTAGAACGAAATCTCTCACGTGAATTTTAGCTAATTGATTTGGTTTTAAACCTCTACCATTATCTAATTTGATTGTTGCTTTGAAAGTTCTGTTGTTTGGATTGATATAAGCACCAACTGTTTCGATACTTGATTCAAACTTGTTGTCAGATCCAGGGATTTGAACTTTAACCAAGTTTCCTTTTCCAATTTTAGTAATGTAATCTTCAGAAATATCCGATTTGATTTCGATATCCTGAGTGTTGATTAACCTTACGAATGGAGCTTGTGGAGCTGCCATTTCACCAGCATTAGGAAATACTTCATCCACATAACCTGAAATAGGAGCCTTAACCTTGAACATATCTAATTGCTCATACATGGTGTTTAGCTTTTTTTGTAGCGATTCTTTGTTTGCTTTTGCTTGTAAGAAATCTAACTCAGAACCTATTTTCTTGTCCCAAAGCTTTTGTTGTCTTTCAAAAACAGAAGTAGCCAATTCTAAAGACGTCTTTAATTCTGAAATACCAGACTCTAAAGTAGAGGCATCTAATTCAGCGATAATTTGACCTTTAGAAACAGAAGCACCAGCTTCAACATTGATCTTTTTAATTCTACCCATTGATTCAGGGTATAATAAAATGTTCTCTTTCGTGTCAACGTTACCGTGTACCACAAAGAAGTGTTCGAAAGTCCCAATCTCAGCTGGAGTTACCGTTACCGGCTTTAACTTAACCTTGTTGGTGTCTAATCTTTTAATCTCTTCATCAATCTCAGTAATTTGAGATTTGATATCAGCGTAAACTGTTTTCAAAGAGTCTTTTTGCTCTTTTAACTTGGCAACTGGAGTATCTGCACTTGGTGCACATGCTACCAAACCTACTGCTAAACCTGCGGAAATAAATATCTTTTTCATTTTGACTAATGCTATTTTGTGCTTTGTAATTTATCGATGGCTATTTGTGCGTTAAGAACTTTCATTAACGCTTGTAAATGTTCTGATTGTAGTTGAAGAAAACGAGATTCTTTTTCGTTCAATTCGAAGCTGCTAATCAATCCTTCTTTGTGATTAACGTATGCTTTATCCAGAATTCCTTCTCCTAAAGTGATCTTTCTTTTCACTAAGTCTAAGCTTTGCTCAGCAATAACTAAGTTATTGATGGCATCTTGGTATTGAAGCGCTAATCCAATTTCTAATTGTCTCTTTTCTTCGTCTACTTTAGCCAACTCAATTTTAGCTTGATTAATCTTAGTTACTGTTGATCCTGAAGTGAAAATTGGAACAGACATTTTAAGTCCAATTAAGTTCGTAGGATAGTATTTACCGTCAGCATCAAAAAAGCTGAAATCGTTTCTATAGGCATTTTGTTGATGATTATAGAAAGCTGCGATTGTTGGTAATAGGGTAGCTTTTTGATTATCTAAGTTTAGCTTTTGAAGACTCTCCTTTGTTTCTAACATTCCGTATTGAATGTTGTTATTCGGATTAAATTGAGTCAAAGCTGGTTTCTTTTCTAATAAAGCTTCAAGCGTTGAGGTAAGCGTTATCTCTTCACTTGCAGGTACACCTAATTGAAGTTTTAGAAGCAATTCAGCCGTTTTAACCTGGTTCTTTACTTGAACCAAAGTGTTTTCTAAACTAAGCTTTGATAATTGTAACTCATCAAGAGAAGACTCATCAATAAATCCATTCTCAAATAATGCTTTAGTCTCTTCATAAGCATTAGACATCTTCTCTAATGACTGTTCAGTTACTTTAACACTTTCTTGAGCTAAAAGAACCAAGTGATAAGCACTTGCGATGTCATGCTTTAAGTTAACATCCGTAAGTCCTTTTTGGTACTCCGCCATTTTAACGTAAGTCTTAGAGGCTTTTAATCCAACTAAGTAAGAACCACTAAAGATTAACTGACTAGCTGTTAAATTAGCTCCACCGCTATGTTGTGTACCGAATTCTAGTTCAATAAACTCAACGTTCGGTTGTCCGAATGCAGCTCCTGGTGCAACCTGAACCGGGATGTCAATAAAGTTGTTGTAAGAAATGTCAGCACTTACCTGTGGTAAACCTATAGCGGCTGTTTCTTTTACTTTTTTTCTGGCTAATTCCAGATCAAAATCTGAAATTTTTGCTTGTGGATTATTTTCCAGACCAAACTGAACAGCTTCTTGAAGGCTCAATGATTTCTGAGCAGACAAAGAACTAAATCCAGCTAAAAGGCCAAGCGCGATCCAATTTTTAATTTTCATATATGATTAAGCTAAGTTCGCGACCTTGTTTTTCAAATCGCATTTATGGGTTTCTAATGATATAATCCCTTTATCTGTAGTTAGACCTCTAACAAATAATTCTAAGTCAGTAATGAATACATCTATTGTTTCATATTTCTCTGCAGGGAAATAGGTTTTATCTAGAATAGTCATCCCTTTCTTTAAATAGAGTCTTGCTACCAATTCAGGATCTAAATCAGATCTAAATAGACCTTCTTTAATTCCTTTACCTATGATGGTTTCATAACGAGACAACAAGTTGGTCCAGATATGAATATTGAATTGTGTAAGTTGTTCAGGGTAGTGACGAGCTAAGTCGGCATAGTATTTTTGACTCATACCTCTTAATGATTGTACTCTTCGAAATGAAATCGAACAAAATGCTTCAATAGCGTCTTGGGCATTTGTTAAAATTTCATCTACTACCGCAATATCTTCACTAATAAAGTCTTCTACACATCTTTTTAAAAGCATTTCTCTGTTTCTAAAGAAAACATATAAAGTCTTTTTAGAAACATGCAATTGCTTTGCAATCTCATCCATTGTTAAAGCCTTGATCCCTTCTTTTCTAAAGATTTCTCTAGCTCCAGCAATAATCTTTTCTTCCTTTCCAATCATACACTATTGATTTTCAGTATTTAACAAACCCCAAAATGAGGCGTATTTGGTCAAGCAATGTTAATAAATTTAAAAGGATGAGAAAAAAATAAAGTGACTTAAACAGCGCTTTGAAAAACTGAAATGACAATATATCATACTGAAGGGTGATAATTTTTAGGTCCTAGTTGTTAGTGATTAGTAATTAGGGAGTAATTAAGTGAAACAAAACCTATTTATAATTAATATTATCGACCGTAATTACTAATCACTAAAAACTATCCACTACTTTTCCTATCTTTGCCCTTCAAATCATTGATTATGAATACATACTTTTTAGGAATGATAGGGATGCCGCAGATATGGATTATTATCGCAGTGGTGCTATTATTATTTGGAGGAAAGAAGATTCCGGAACTAATGAAAGGATTAGGAAAGGGAATGAAGGAGTTCAAGGATGCCACGAAAGATGGTAAAGAGGAGCTTCCTAAAAAAGAAGACTAGTTCTAAACGAGATAAAAAATGGTAAAAGGGTGTTGATTCACCCTTTTGTTGCTTTATAATGTTATGCTTTATAATTCATTTACATCGCTTCAAGAAGCTATAAAAACAGGGCAAACAACGTGTGAGAATCAGGTTGATTTGTACTTAAAAAACATCGAAGATAAATCCCATTTAAATGCCTTTATAGAAGTGTATTCTGAAGAGGCTAAGGAAAAAGCAAAAGCTATTGATGCTAAGATAAAAGCAGGTAATGCTGGTCGATTAGCAGGAATGGTTGTTGGTGTTAAGGATAATATCTGTTACGGTGGACACAAGGTAACTGCATCATCAAAAATTTTAGAAGGGTTTGAGTCACTATTCAGTGCAACAGCTGTTCAAAGATTGATTGATGAAGATGCTATTATCATTGGTCGTTTAAGTTGTGATGAATTTGCAATGGGTTCATCGAATGAAAAATCTGTTTATGGTTCAGTAAAGAATCCACATGATGAAAGCAGAGTTCCAGGAGGTTCTTCAGGAGCATCGGCAGTTGCAGTAGCAGCTAATTTATGTATGACTTCTTTAGGTTCTGATACAGGAGGTTCGATAAGGCAACCGGCTTCGTTTTGCGGAGTAGTGGGGTATAAGCCAACTTACTCTAGAATATCGAGATACGGTTTATTAGCATATGGTTCAAGTTTTGATCAAATAGGTCCGTTCACTCATACAGTAGATGATGCAGCTTTAATGACTGAGATCATGGCTGGTAAAGATGAATTTGACGCTACCTCTTCTTCAAAGGAAGTAGAAGATTATTCAAACCTAAAGTCAGAAGGATTAAAGAGAATTGCTTATATCAAGGAAACGGTGGAAAGCGATGCTTTATCACCAGAAATAAAAGCAGCATTTCATACTAAGTTAGAAGCTTTAAAAGCTGAAGGACATACTGTTGAGGCAATTGACTTTCCGTTATTAGACGCTTTAGTTCCTGCTTATTATGTTTTAACTACTGCAGAAGCAAGTTCAAACTTATCTAGATACGATGGTGTTCATTATGGGTATAGAAGTCCAAATGCAACTGACTTGGAGTCTACTTACAAACTTTCTAGAACAGAAGGATTTGGGGAAGAAGTGAAGAGAAGAATCATGCTAGGAACATTTGTATTAAGTGCTGGTTATTACGATGCTTACTACGGTAAAGCAATGAAAGTAAGAAGGTTAATTCAAGATAAGACAAATGATATTTTATCGAATTATGACTTTATTTTAACTCCAACTACACCGGATGTGGCGTTTAAATTTGGAGCGAATAGTGATGATCCGACTAAAATGTATTTAGAAGATATATTTACGGTGCAGGCTAACTTAGCTGGAGTACCAGCGATTTCGATTCCATTGGCAAAGAACTCTGAAGGTTTACCTTTCGGAATGCAGTTAATGGGAAGATCATTTGAAGAGAGAGATTTAATGGCTTTCTCAAAACAATTAATGGAGGGATAGTATGGCAGAGATGTTTGAAAATAAAGACGGTAGAACTGAATTATCTGAACTAGGTGAATTTGGTTTAATCGAAGAGATTAAGAAATCGGTAACGCTTAATCAAGAAGGTAGTATTCTTGGTATTGGTGATGATGCTGCAATTGTAAGACCGACAAAGGATCATGATACGGTTGTAAGTACAGATATGTACATGGAAGGAGTTCATTTTGATCTTTCTTATGCGCCATTAAAGCACTTGGGTTACAAAACAATAACTGCTACTATATCAGATATTTGTGCGATGAATGCTATGCCAAAGCAAGTGGTAACCAGTATTGCTCTTTCTAACCGTTTCTCGTTAGAAGCTGTTGAAGAAATATACAAAGGGATGTTATTGGCATGTAAGCTTTATAAGGTGGATTTAGTTGGTGGAGACACGACTAGTTCAACAGGAGGTTTGGCCATTTCAGTAACTGCTTTTGGAGAAGTTGAAAAGAATAAAGCCGTAACTCGTTCTGGAGCTCAAATGAATAACTTATTAGTTGTTTCAGGTGATTTAGGAGGTGCTTACATGGGACTTCAAATCTTAGAAAGAGAGAAGGCGATCTATAAAGAGAATCCTGAGATTCAACCAGATTTAGAAGGAAACGATTACATCTTAGAAAGACAATTAAAGCCAGAAGCAAGAAAAGATATTGTAGAGCAATTAGCTGATATGGAGGTTACTCCAACAAGTATGATTGATATATCTGATGGGTTGGCTTCTGAGGTTTTACACCTTTGTAAGGAGTCGAATATTGGATTTAACATATTTGAAGATAAAATTCCACATGATCATCAAACGATAGATAAAGCAAGAGAATTCAACTTGGATCCAACGATGACTGCGATGAACGGTGGTGAGGATTACGAATTACTTTTTACTGTGAATTTTGACGATGCGGAGAAATTTAGAAACAACCCTTTCTTCACTGTAATAGGGCATACAACTGGAACAGGAGAGCAATGTCAAATGGTAGCTCGTGATGGATCTATTCATCCGATTACTGCTCAAGGTTGGAATCACTTTACGGAGTAAACGATTTTGAAATAAATATAGTAAGACTCAAATCATATGGTTTGGGTCTTTTTTTTGCCCAAAACCTAACAGCTTGGTGATTTCTATGATAAAACCAAATCATTTTGATACGGTTTTTGATTTTTAATAACAGCGAACATTCTATGAATTAATTTATTTCTCACAGCGTTTAATGTGGCCATTTTATTCTTGCCCTCGAGAATTTTTCGCTCATAATATTTTTTCAGGTCTTTATTGTATCTAATTGCGCTCATTGCGGACATATGTAATAATGATTTTACTGATTTATCTGCATATGATGATACTCTTGGTCGTCGATGGTATGACGTTCCTGATGCCCTTCCAAAAGGAGCGACTCCTGAGTAACAGGCAAACTTCCTTGGATCACTAAAGCGGGTAAAACCTTCTGTTTTAACAAGCATCGTCCAGGCTAAAACTTCACCCACTCCAGGAATGGAAGTAATTAAAGCTTGTTGTTCTTTGAGTTCCTGATCAGCTTTAACTAAGTCTTTTATTAAAGCCTCTATTTCAATCACTTGTTGATCTAGTGCTTTTAATCTTTTATCATTTAGTTTAGAAAGCTTTTTACTATGATCTAACTTAACGAGCCGCTTGTAATAAGCTTTTCTTGTTAGCAAGCTTCTTTTCTCCTTCATTAAAAAATCTCTTTCGGTAACTAATATCTTCAACTCTTTTATCTTGTCTGGAGTTGGTTTCCATTCAGCTAATTCATCCTGGTTTTTGATTATAAATTGACATATTCTTTGTGCATCAACTTTATCTGACTTACCCCTGGTAAGACCAAAGCTTTTGCTCATGTGTATTGGACAAATAACATAAGCCCGATGCTGTTGTTTCTCCAATACAGAATACAATTCATAGTTGTAAATACCAGTGTTTTCCATTGCGATAACTAGGCTTCCTTTCTTCTCAAAGGGTTTTAGAAAAGTCTTTATGGATTTAGCTTTGTTCTCAATTACAAAGTGACTAAACTCTTCTTCTTTTACACAAATATCTAATGTATTTGCACTTACATCAATTCCTAAATAAATAGTTTTCATAACTTTATATTTCTAGAGTTAGAGAGGCTTACATCATTAATCAACTCCTTAATAATAGGTCTTTGCACCTGAATTTCTATTTGAAGCGTGATGTAAGAAAAGGGAGAGTCTGAATCACCAACTGAGTCGTAAGCTCGGAGCGCATGTCATAGTTTACTCTTCCTTTTCTCTCTGCATCTTATTTACTTAAATATATTGAATGCGAATCTAAAGGAGCGACAGTCGAACCATCTGTCTAACAGCTATAAACTAGCTTGATACCCTCTCTATTTCAACTCAATCAAATTCCTTCCTAACTTAACATCACCAGACT
>CBFIFL010000065.1:0-11991 GCA_965661855.1 Flavobacteriales bacterium | reverse complement strand
TACTTAATGGTAAAACATCTGTCCCATATTTAGTAAATGATCCATGAGATCCATCAGGAGAATAATACAATCCATTTCCTGAAACTGCGTGTACACCACCATTACTATCAACCTCAACATCGTGAGCAGTAGCTGTTAAAGACAAAGCTCCAATTGTTAATGGGTTATCCCAAGTAGCACCACCGTCACCAGAAACTCTAATTCCTCTTGCAGTCGCAGCAAAAATCTCATTTGACTGAGATCTATAAGCCATCTTATTTACATTAACAAAAGCTGACTGAGCAGAAACGATCCAAGTTGTTGCCAACTTCGTAAATGTCATTGTTGACAAATCACCACTCATTGAAGATACTGTTTGATCAGACTTAAAAATACCTGCTCCTTCAAAACCTCCGGTTCCATCACCTGTGTTCTGGTAGAAACCTTCACCTGTTCCGAAATAGATATATCCATCATTATCTTGAACCATTGATGCAACTGCGATATTATCCAGCTCATCCATGTTATCAATCTTAAACCAAGAAGTACCTCCAGAGTTTGTGTAGAATACACCACCACCAACACCACCTGCTAGCATGATATCTGGATTATCTTTATCAAAAATAATCGCTCTTGTTCTACCTCCAATATTGTCTGGCCCTCTTTCGTTCCACTCTAAATCTAAACTCCTTTGAGCGTTATTTCTTAAGTGACTAGCTTCTTTTCTAGCTCTTTCAACATCAGCAAGATCAATTGAATTGGTTTCCCAATTCTTTCTCATGTTATAAAGGTATTCAGAAGATCCTTTGTACCCTTCGGCAATTGTTGAATCTGTATCAGCAGAATAAACGCTGTCTGATTTTTGTGTGGTATAAATTCCAAAAGCTGCTGCAATAAAAGCTGCAGATCCGAATAATATTTTCTTCGTTCTATTCATATTAAGTTAGAATTGTCGATAAACTACATGCAATATAAGTCTTGCAAGATAATAATATTTAGTGGATTAAGAAAACGTCAATTCTTTGACAAGTCTTCCTGACAAGTAATTCGTTAACTACAGGTGCTTCTCAGCATGGTAAGATGACCTCACCAATGCACCAGATTCAACGTATTTAAATCCTTTTTCTAATCCGATTTTTTTGTATTCCTCAAATTGTTCTGGAGTTACAAACTCTTGAACTTCAAGATGCTCTTTTGTTGGCTGTAAATATTGTCCAAGCGTTAATATCTGAACTCCAACAGAAACTAAATCATCCATTGTTTCCAACACCTCTTCTTTAGTCTCTCCTAAACCAAGCATTACACCTGACTTTGTTTTCATACCACCTTCTTTCAGTCTTCTAAGCACTTCTAAACTTCTATCGTACTTAGCTTGAATCCTTACTTCCTTTGTAAGTCTTCTAACTGTTTCCAAGTTGTGTGATACTATTTCCGGAGCAACATTAATCACCTTATCCAAGTTCTTCCATATCCCTGCAAAATCAGGAACTAAAGTTTCTAAAGTAGTACCTGGTGATTTCTTGCGAATCATTTCAACCGTCTTCACCCAAGTATCTGCACCTCCATCTTTTAAATCATCCCTATCAACAGATGTAATCACGGCGTGCTTAACTTCCATTAATTTAACAGACTGAGCTACTTTTGCTGGTTCAAATGGATCCACTTCTCCTGGTTTACCAGTAGCAACCCCACAGAAACCACATGAACGTGTACATGTATTTCCTAGAATCATGAAAGTCGCTGTTCCAGCTCCCCAACATTCTCCCATGTTCGGACAACTCCCACTCTCACAAATCGTATGTAAATTATGTTCAGAAACTAAGTTTCTTACTTTCTTATAATTTTCTCCTGTAGGAAGCTTAACCCTTAACCATTTTGGTTTTTTAAGTCTCGTCCCCTCTATTTTACCATTTTCTTCCATAAGTAAATCGTAGATATATGTTAAACAAAAGTACCTCTTTCGGATGCTGTGATAAAATCGGTAATCCCGATGGATATGCATCTAAAGAAACACCTGCTTCTATTCCTCTTAATAAATCAAATTCATTCCCGTAATCAAACTTCAATCCAGCACTTATATACGCACCTGGTACTAACTTCATTTGACCAAAACCCACTCTATACGGAGCTCTTTCAATAATATTACCAAGCCCGTGCTCTTCATAGTCAAACTGCTCATAACTTGATACCGCATAAATTTGTCCATCAATATTAGTAATAGATTGTGTCACTAATAGATAATAAGGCTTCAAGAAAGCCGTTGAAAGCCCTCCGCTTAATATATAATTGACGGAAACATTTTCCTTGTTCTCTTTAGATGCTAAAGTCCATTCTCTTCCATATCCCAATCTTAATTGATGAATGGAATTAAGCTTTCCGTAACTATATGATTTGAAACTTGATGTGACAGAAAAGTCACTATTGGTTTTAATTTCTTTGGGATCCTTATAAGACTTGAAGTTCGCTTCCCAAAAACTTCTTTTTGAAACGTTGATTTTTTTACCTCGTCTAACCTCCAAGCCAAAGCCTGTTGTTAGTATATCTAAACCGAATTCAATTTGATTATTGTAAACTATTGACACTTCATCTTTTACTAACTCCTGACCATTAGCCATTGAGCAGACAATTAAAAGAAGTAATAAGAGTTTATTGAATCGCATTATAACAAATATAATGCATAAAAAAGATAGCGCTCTAAAGTTTAAACTTGAGCACTAATACTTGACCACTTTATCATACTATGTGAAGCATCAAAAATGGATTCACCATTCTTGATTAATAGAACTTGAGGGGATTCGTGTCTAACACCAAAAGAATCGGCGATTTCATTCGAAATATCACGAAATGCAATTAGATCCAAGTAATGTATATCCAAACCTTCTGGAACCTCACCACTGTCTAACCTGTTTTTTGCCATAGAAGAAATAGAACATCTTGTCGAATGCTTAAAGAGCAACTGAGGAGTATCAAAACTTTTACGCCTGATCTCTTCCAGTTTATCCAAACTATCTAAATTATTCCAATTCAACTTAGACTGCTTTTTAAATATTTGCTTCAGTATTCTCAACATCCACTGATGAATAAGCTGGGCATGCCTCATGCGACTTACAAGCAGTTAAAACTGCACTTAATACTACTACTGACAAAAATATACGTCCTAACTTTTTCATTTCCTTAATTTTTAGTCCCTTAACGACAACATTTAATATAAAGTTGCGGTTAAAGACACAAAAATAACTTTTATATCAAGGCTTGTATTAATTTTAACATTTGACAAGCTTTAAGAATTAATAAATCTGATCACCTTTTTGAAGAACTTCATTTTACATATTATTCTGCTACTGAGCTTTAACACCTGGTCTCAAACACTTGACAACAATAATAAAACAGATGAAACTGAACTAATCAAAATCAGCTCGAATGAATTAGTTGAATTAAAAAACAAAGACCTTTTTTATTATTCT
Source organism: Flavobacteriales bacterium (assembly GCA_965661855.1). Lineage (GTDB taxonomy): Bacteria > Bacteroidota > Bacteroidia > Flavobacteriales_C > CBFIFL01 > CBFIFL01. The sequence continues at coordinate 8,548 of CBFIFL010000065.1, read as the reverse complement.
GTTGATTCCATTTCTTCGAATTCAGATTCTGTATTTATTTTTAAGAACAACACCATTGATTCTTGTGTTTTAGTATTTGACACTTTAGAAATCATCTCTTGCCGAATCAAAGACATCAACAAAATTCTGGATTATAAATTGAATGAATTAAATAATTCTGGACATGCACTTGCTAGAATAAACACTAATAAGTCATCTCGAACTGATTCTATTTTCTCTTATTTGAATAAAGGGAATAAATACTTTTTAGACTCCATTACCACCAAAGACCCCATTATATCTCCCCAGTTTTTAGAACAAGCATTGCAAATCAAACAAGGGGATTTGTACGATTTAAGCAGAATAAAATCCATCAAAAGTAAAATTGCTGCTATCCCTTTTTTAAAACTGAATGGAGAGCCTCTTTTATACTTTTATGACGATAAGTTTAAAATAAAACTTGATTTAATAAAAATTGGCGTCAATCAATTCAATGGAATCGTTGGTTTAGTTCCTGATAATTCAAATCCAGAAATCACCAAATACAAACTTAACGGAAACTTGAATCTTTCTTTAAACAACGTTTTCAAACGAGGTGAAGCTTTTAATTTTAAATGGAACCAAGCAAGTGAGAGTATTCAAACATTAAGCACTTCGATAAACTTACCGTACCTTCTAAATTCTCATTATTCTTCTGAAGCAAATCTTAACTTCCTTCAAAAAGACTCAAGCTTCTTAAATGTCGACTATAGTGTTTCTGCCGCCTACCAACCTTCTTTCAACCAATCATTATCTGCTTTTTACAACAAAAAAATCAGTACCACCATTACTTCGAGATCAGGTAGCCAAAGCTCTCAATCCAATTTTTATGGATTATCGTTTAACTTTTTCAAATTCAATAATGTCTTTATGCCCACCAGGGGATGGAAAGTGAGTTCTAAATGGTCTATTGGAGAAAAACAGATTCAGTCAAACTCAAATTCTGACTCTACGCTTATATCACTTTATAGTGCAAACGATTCAGATATTAATCTGCTCGTACCAGTCAAGTCATCTATTGTTCAATTCGAATTTCAGTTCGAAAAATATTGGGAATTAAAACCAAGAGTTATTTTACTTCAAGAATTGAAGTCAAAGGGACTTCTCAACCCTTATCTATTTGAGAACGAAATGTTATTAATTGGAGGCATCAACAGTGTTCGAGGAGTAGATAACTCTAGTCTTTCCGCGTCTCAATACTACATCAATCGCAATGAACTTAGATTTCATTTAGAACGCTATTCTTTCCTCTCTGTTTTCTTCGATTATGCTGAAATTATTCAAGATAAAATTGGAAACTATGAGCATAATCGTCTATTTTCAAGCGGAGTAGGAAGTCAAATCAGCTCGAAAGCAGGTGTTTTTTCCTTATATTATGCTCTAAGCAAACAAAACGATCAAGCAATTTTTTTGAGAGATGCGAAAATTCACATTGGCTTTAAAAATCACTTTTAGCATTAGCTTTTGCATCATGCTATTCAGTTTTTCCAGCCATTGGATCAACGTGGAATACTTTACGAAAGAATTCACTTTAACCTTCTATCCTAAGCAAAAACTAAACGACTTAATTCTGATCAGCGTAAAAAAACAACGCTTGTATTTATTATATGATTACGCCGTTAAAAAAGAATATCCAATATCTACTTCTAAATACGGAATAGGTAGCACTTCTGGCTCATACAAGACTCCAATTGGTCTGTTCGAAATTCCTTCTATGCATGGCGACGAAGAGCCTGTTGGGAGAGTATTTATAAACGCAGAACCCACTAAAGGTATTGCAGCCATTTATGTTGATTCTACAGATGTTGATGAAGATAAAGTTCTGACTAGGGTTATCAAATTAAGAGGACTCGAAAAGGGTATTAATACCGGACCTGGACACAATACTTATTCCCGTAAAATATACATTCACGGGACCCCAGAAGAAGGCTTGGTAGGAATACCTGCCTCTCATGGCTGTATCAGGATGTTAAATCATGACGTCATTGATTTATTTGATAGAATAAACCCTAATTTTAAGGTCTTAATCGTTAAACAATAACATGGAACTCCTAATTCTTTCACTTGTCATTCTAATTCTGATTGGTCTTGCTGTAATGCTTTTCAAAAAGAATGGATCGATTAGGGAAGAAATCGAAGGTTTAAAATCAGACATTCAAAGCAAAGACATTTCCATTAGTCAACAGGAGGTTTATCTTTTAGAAAAGGATAAGCAAATCGCTCAACATAAAGAAGATCAAACTGGTCTACAGGATAAAGCAAATAAGGCTGCGAAAGCTTATGAGGACTTAATGATTCTGAATACTGAATTAGACTCTAAAAACAAGCATTTACTAGACACTATAGACCAAGAAAGAAGTCAAAACCAAAAGAATCAAGAACTCCTTAAAAACGAGTTCAAAGTTTTGGCCAATGAAATTCTTAAGTCAAATCAAAAAGAGTTTAGCTCTAACTTAATCCTCCCATTTCAGGAGAAAATAAAATCCTTCGAAAAGCAGATTTCTGAATCCTTTGAAAAGGAAATGCGAGATAAGATCAGTCTAAGAACGGAAGTTCAAAAACTGTATGAATTAAACACAAAGATCAGTGAAGAGGCGCATAACTTAAGTGCAGCTTTAAAAGGTGATTCGAAACAACAAGGTAACTGGGGAGAATTCATTCTGGAATCTATTCTTGAAAAGTCAGGACTAGTTAAAAATTCAGAATACTTTACTCAACAAAATTACACAGATGAAGTAGGTAAGCGATTACTTCCTGATGTTGTGATTAAACTTCCAGAAGAAAAAGACCTTATAATTGATTCTAAAGTATCACTTACCGCATTTGAAAGATTCCACAGTGCAACGGATGATGATGAAAGGGAAAAGGCTCTGAAAGACCATGTTCTGTCATTTAGAAATCATATCAAGAACTTATCTCAAAAAGAATACCACCTAATTGAGACGGTTAACACGCCGGAATTCGTTCTGTTATTTACACCAATCGAAAGTAGTTTTAACGCTGCGCTTAAAGCAGATCCTGAATTATTTTCTTTTGCCTGGGAAAGAAATATCGTACTTGTTTGTCCGAGTACTTTGTTAGCTACACTAAAAACAGTGGCAAGTGTTTGGAAGCAAGAAAAGCAGACCAAAAACGCTATTAAAATTGCCGAAGAAAGTGGTAAACTTTACGACAGCTTCGTTCGATTCTTTGAAAGTCTAGATAGCATCGATAAAAATTTAGCCAAGACACAAAGTTCATTTGAAGAAGCTAAAAAGCGTTTATTATCCGGAAAAGGAAATATTGTTAAGCGTATTGAGAACCTAAAGAAAATGGGGGCAAAAGCAAGTAAACAACTCCCTCCAAACTTAAGCGAATATGAAGAAGGTCTGGATTAGTAGCTTACTTCTTGCTTTGCTGTTATGGGCATGCCGATCTTCTGATGTTTCTCAGCAGAACCTATCTTTTCTTTACAATAAAGATCTACAAACTTTTCAGCCGGATATATCACTAGACTTCATATCAGATTCAAGTGCAACGGTTGAAATAACAATCAACCCGAATAACATCTACTTTAAAAAGGAAAGAAATACAGGAAGCTACGTCTCGAGATTACAAATCAACTACAAGCTTTTTCAATCGTACAACAAAAGCAAAATCTTTGATCAAGACACATTAGCGTATGCCATAACGGGTATACCTGAAAAAACGAAGCTCTTCAAAAAGTCATTCCAAATCAAAACCATTAAAGACGCTAAGCAATACCTATTCATAAAAATAACAGACCTGAACACTTCGAAAAGCGAGCGTTATATTCATCAGTTGAATAATCATATTTTATTGCAAAATAAAGACCAAAGCATTGCGAATAACTTCCAAATCAAATACGGAAGTAATAGTGCAAATCTTAGTCCATTAGACTCAACAGAAAAGTTATACGTTCAAAGCTTTAATCGATATCGACCGTTATCACCCCTGCCTTACGAAATGTACATTAGCTTAGGCTTTAACTATGCTCCGGACACATCATTTGTTATTCATAAAAACACTGATCATTTCCATCTTGATTTAAGCCGAGAAGGATTCTATTTTCTTAGTAAAAAAGCAGATGATGAAAACGGAATCGTAATCAACTCTTTTGGTAAAAGCTTTCCATACGTTACAACGGTAAATGATTTAGCTTTTCCAATTCAGCTAATCAGTACAGCTCAAGAATTCAATCGCCTGCTAACCCATCACAACAGAAAGTTAGCCATCGATAATTTCTGGATAGACAATTGTGGAAGTAGAGAAAGAGCCAAAACCGTGATTAAAAAATTCTATCACAGAATTGAAGAAGCAAACCTCTTTTTCACAGGAATAAAAGAAGGCTGGAAAACAGATCAAGGAATGGTGTATGTTATCTATGGTCCACCATCAAAAGTCTTCAAAAATGAAAATTCTGAAACTTGGATTTATGGAGAAGAAGATAATTTGACCTCTTTAAATTTTGTATTCCGAAAAATTATTAATCCCTTCACCAATAATCTATATGAACTGAATCGCAGTTCCGTTTACAAAAACAGCTGGTATCGCATGGTTGATGCCTGGCGAGAAGGAAGAATTTATACAGACAATGAGGAATAACAACGATAATTTAAATAACGTGATCTTTGGTATTTGGCCAATAGTAGAAGCTTTAAGAGAAGCTAAGCCATTTAACAAAATCATGATTCAAAAAGGAAACACTTCTGAAGAATTAGAAGAAATTTACGCTTTGGCTAAAGAGCAAAATGTTCCTATTCAATCTGTACCACCACAAAAGCTGGCTAGAATTACTAGAAAAAATCATCAAGGAGTTATTGGGTATACCTCTCCTATTGAGTTTTTAGATATTGAAGAAGTATTAACTGGAATTTTCGAAAGTGGAGAAACTCCATTCATCGTTTGTTTGGATAAAATAACAGACGTAAGAAATTTCGGAGCAATATGTAGAACGGCTGAAGCAGCTGGTGTTAATGCTATTTTGATTCCAGAAAAAGAAGCTGCACAAATCGGAGCTGATGCTATTAAAACATCTGCTGGTGCTATTTTCAATCTTAAGATCTGTCGTTCGAAGGCATTCATTAAGGCTGTTCAGTACATCAAGGACAGTGGTGTGAAAATCGTTTGTTGTACAGAGAAATCATCACAACATTACAAAGAAGGTAAATACGATGGTCCTATCGCATTGGTAATGGGTTCTGAAGATAATGGAGTATCTCCAAGCATCATTCGAATCTCAGATTACAATGCAATGATTCCAATGAAAGGAAAAACAGGATCATTAAACGTATCAGTTGCTGCGGGTATTTTGTTGTACGAAATGTCGGAACAACACTAAATCTTTAAGCTTTCGTGAAGCGATAGGCTTTCAAGTAAATTGACTAACTTGCAGCAGCAATTTCACTAATGGATTTCGAATTAACTGAAGAAATATTAGAAGCTATACAAGAAGCTATCGATAGTGGTAGTGAAACGATGGTGCACTCACTTACCGGTGATTTGCATCATGCTGATATTGCTGAAATTATAGAAAGATTAGACATAAAAGAAGGTTCGAAATTACTTCGATTCTTCACCGGTGATTTAGTCAGTTTGATTATCCCAGAACTGGATGATGATACCCAAACTCGCGTTTTAAAAAACTATCAGCCTAAAGAAATTGCAGAAACGATTATTGCAAATCTTGAATCTGATGATGCTGTTGATGTAGTTAGTAAACTTTCAGATGACGTTCGTGAAGAGGTAATTACGCACATAAACGACATTGAACATGCCAGTGATATCGTTGATCTTTTATCGTATGACGAAGGTTCCGCAGGTAGTTTAATGGGTAAAGAGTTTGTAATTGCTAAAAGCCATTGGACATTTAAAGAATGTATTAAAGAGGTTAGAAAACAAGCAGCTGAATTTGACGACATCTACACCGTATATGTAGCGGATAATAACGAAAAGCTACTTGGAACACTCTCGCTTAAAAAGCTTTTAATCTCCCCGACTCAATCTAAAGTAGAAGAATTTTACAATGCTGATGTTCAGTTTGTAAAATCTACAGATAATGCAGAAGAGGTAGCTTATAAAATGGAAAAGTATGATTTAATTGCTCTTCCAGTTCTTGATGATTTGTACCGTTTGATTGGTCGTATTACGATTGATGATGTGGTAGATTTCATTAAAGAAGAAGCTGATAAAGATTACCAAATGGCTTCTGGTATTACAGATGATATCGATACAAACGATAGCATTTGGGATATTACAAAAGCACGTATTCCATGGCTTTTAATTGGAATGGTTGGTGGTTTACTTGGAGCTCAAGTTATCAAATACTTTGAAATTGGTGAAGGTGGAGCTGGTCAAATGGCTATGTTTATTCCTCTTATTGCTGCAATGGGCGGTAACGTTGGAGTTCAGTCTTCAGCTATCATTGTTCAAGGTTTAGCGAACAACTCCTTAGCTAACACAAAAATCATCGCAAAACTGAGTAAAGAAATTGGTGTTGCCTTCCTAAATGGTTTTATCTGTTCAGTTGTCTTATTAATCTACGGCTATATATTTATAGGCCAAATCGATGCAAGTATAGCAATTTCTTTATCATTATTTACAGTTATATGTGTTGCAGCTGTTTTCGGAACTCTAATTCCACTGATGTTAGATAAATACAAGATTGATCCAGCATTAGCTACCGGACCATTTATTACCACACTTAATGATGTTGTTGGTCTTGCCATTTACTTTACCATTGGAGGATTAATTATTGGATAATGAAAGTTATTTTCATAGACTCTGTTCATCCTATTTTACAAGAAGAATTAGAACGATTAGGTTGTCAGTGTGATGAATTCTCTCATCTTTCCCATCAAGAAATAATAGCCCTTTTACCTCAGTATCAAGGAGCTGTCATTCGTTCTAAGTTTTTGTTCGACAAGGAAACCTTAGATCTAGCTTCTAAGCTAAAATGGATTGCTAGATCTGGAGCAGGAATGGAGAACATCGATGTTACGTACGCTGAGTCAAAAGGAATAAAGTGCTTTAATTCTCCAGAAGGAAACCGTGACGCAGTTGCAGAACAAGCTATTGGGATGTTACTGATGTTGTTCAACAACTTAAAAACAGCCGATGCTGAAATACGTGCTGGAATCTGGGAAAGAGAAGGAAATCGTGGACTAGAAATTAAAGGAAAAACAGTTGGAATAATAGGTTTCGGAGTAATGGGGGAAGCCTTTGCTCAGCGACTAAAAGGCTTTAATTGTAAGGTTATCGCTTACGACAAGTACAACCCGAACTTTGAAGTTGATGGCGTAGAAAGCGTTAGTATGAAAGAGCTACAAGCTCAAAGTGATATTGTTAGCTTACATTTCAACTACCTGCCGGAAAACCTTCACTTCTTTAATAAAGAAGTGATTGATGGTTTCAAGAAAGATATCTACGTTATTAATACATCCAGAGGTAAAAACCTTTCTATAAAGGATATATCTGAAGCCATCAAACTAGGTAAAATAAAAGGAGCTTGTTTAGACGTTCTTGAATTCGAGGCTTCGTCCTTTGAAAGTTTAGACTTTTTTTCACTTCCAGAAGAAATGAAATTTATTTTGGAATCTGATCAAGTTATACTCTCTCCGCATATCGCTGGCTGGACAAAAGAATCATACTTTAAACTTAGTTCTTTTCTTGCTCAAAAAATTAAACAAAACTTCTTCTAGATAAGAATAGTAAAGATATTTTCCCTCCAAACAATATAGCGGAATTACCAAATAAGCTTTATAAAAACATACTGTCAAAATAGTATGATACTTAAAGTTGAATATAAATTATATTGAGTTCTATTTAATCAAAAAAAGAGACCTAAAATGCGAATCTCTTTCTTGATAAACCCTTATTATTTTATATCAATGTCTTTATTTTCATCATATATCTCCATGAGTTGATGAGTCAATTTAACCGATGTGATTGTATTCATGTACAAACCTATCACATAAGCATCTTCTATCCCTGCGTCATTTGCATCCTTCATTCCTTCTGCTGTTTCCATTAAATTAGTAAACCTTCCAAAAATCTTATAATTAATCCCTTGAGATTTTAAATTATAAACTACACTATGAAGCTTGTTTATTTCTGGCCTATTTTTCAAAGTCTCATTTCCCTCAAATTTATCAATACAAACAACAAATATTGGACGTTCTTGTACCATTACATGGCCTCTCTCTTCTCTTCCTTTTTTTAACTCTTCCTCTGTTAAGGTTGTATCGATACCAGCTAATTCTAATAACTCATTATAGAAAAAATCAACTGGTTTCTTCAATTCAGATTCGACTTCAGAACTTCTCTTTAATTCTAATTCAGCCTTTTTCACTTTTAATCTTTCTTCTCTCTGTTGCTCCAGAATCACCAAGATCATACTGTCTTGAATATCCTGAGCTCTGACTAAACTATCAGCTACAAACTGCTCTCTAGCTAATTTATCTTGCTCTGCTTTAACTGCTGCTAAACTATCAGCTACAAATTGCTCTCTAGCTAATCTCTCTGCTTCAAC
>CBFIFL010000064.1:0-12594 GCA_965661855.1 Flavobacteriales bacterium | reverse complement strand
GCTTGAGCTACATCCAGTTTGACTATCGGCATAAGAATAGGAAACTATATGGTTACCAACTCCTGCAACAGAAGGATCAAAATCATTACCTGAAACTCCTGTTCCGCTGTAAGTTCCTCCAGAAGGAGAACCTGTTAAAGCTTGTAGACCCGAGTTTGTGTAAACCGAGGCACTAGATCCAGCTGTAAATGAAACGCTTGGAAGTTCGTTAACAGTAATGTAATCTACCTTTAATTCTGAATCACTTCCATCATTGTTACTTGCAGTTAAAGCTACTTCGTAAACTCCTGCAGTACTAAAAGTAAAGCTAGGATTTTGTTCCGTACTGCTTAGACTTTCGTTTCCTGTAATTACCCATGACCATGAAGTAGGTGTATTTGTTGAGTTGTCGGTAAAATCGATTGATGATCCGATACATACATTTGTTTCACTAGCGGTAAATTCTGCTATAGGTGGATTAGATCCGCCTCCAGAGTTACCATCGGTCACAGTAAATATGAATGTAGTTGTAGCTGAACATCCTGTTTGACTATCAGTGTAAGAATATGTGACAGTATGAGTACCAACTCCAGCAGTAGCAGGATCAAAGTCAGTTCCTGACACTTCTGTCCCTGAGTAAGTTCCTCCTGTTGGGCTTCCAGTTAAAGCTTGACTTCCATCTGTAGTTGTAACTGTAGCACTTGATCCAGCAGTGAATGAAACAGTAGGAAGGGCATTAACTGTAATGTAATCGGTTTTCGTTTCTGTATGACTACCATCACCATTTGTAGCTGTTAAAGAAACAGTATAAGTTCCGGCAGTGTTAAATGTTAAACTTGGGTTTTGATTATTGCTACTTAAGGCTTCGTTACCAGATATTGACCAAGACCAAGATGTTGGTGTATTCGTTGAGTTATCTGTGAAATCAATCGTTGATCCAACACAAATAGTAGTAATACTTGCCGTAAACTCTGCCACAGGAGGTGTAGATGATCCTGCTGAGTTTATAATCACAGGATAATCTTCAACTTGCCCATATTCAGGAGCGTCACAGCCATTTGAAACCGGACTCCAGTCGCAAGAAACTCTTAATCTTAAGGTCTGATCAAGTGTTGCATTTGATGGTATCGTAAAAGAGTAGTCCGTATCTGTTCCAGGCGAAATATTAGCATCAACAATCATTTCTGTAGAATTATCAAAACTTCCATCATTGTTATAATCTATCCAAGCCTTGGTATATCTAGTTGAAGCTCCTGCAATGTTTAAAGTGATTGTGTTAGTAGAGTTTTCATCTAATTGCATTAGACTTAGACAAGAAGAACTATTGTCTACATATCCAGCATCGTTATATGAAGTAGACGAAGTCGCTACAACTCCAGCAAGGCTTACTTTGTTGATTCCTTCATCATATGAGCCTGATAACCCAGCAGAGCTAGTTTGTGGTGAACAAGAAGCAGCACTTGGTGCTGAAAAACTAATTGAACTAGTCGAAAGTCCTGGGGAGTTTATTAAACCACTTCGTTGGCTTAATAAGTTAGCACGAACTCTGTCTTTTTGATCTTGAGTAAATACACTAGTACAACTAGAATAATCCATGTAGTTGTATTGTACTCCCTGAAATGCAACACCTGTACAAGAGTTAATGTCAGAACTTGAAGGACAAGAACTACTCGAACTTTGATGAGGTTCAGTATCATCACAACAGTCTCCTAAACTTTGTCCACATCCACTTACCGAAGCACAAACTACTTGTCCACTTTGGTTAACTCCACTTCCTTCGAAAGTATGCCATAAACCCATACCATGACCCATTTCATGAATCAAAGTACCACCGTCATTGTTCCATGAGTTTACCGTTCCAGTGTTTCCAAGGGCAGTATGCATAATTACGGTTCCATCTATGTCATCTCCTGCTCCAGGGAAATAAGCGTATCCTTGGGTTCCTGCACCTCCATTATTTCCATCGATTTCAGTTACTACCCAAATGTTATAATAAGAGCTGTTTGGCCAATTACTTAAAGCTTTAATAGACGCATCATCAGCACCTTGTCCGCTTGTAGAAATTCCAAAGTTTTCATAATTGCTTACAGTACGTCCGTCAACTCTAACAATTCCGCTAGTATTGTTACAGTTTGGATCTTTAGTAGCTAACTGAAAAGTTACTTTAATATCAACACCAGAACCATTAGCATTACTCCATCCATCATTAAGTTGCTGTAATCCACTTGCTATTTGCGCATCTGAAATATTAGATCCAACACCTTCGTTTTCTCCTAAATGGACAACATGAAATACAACTGGCACTACATATTCATCTTCAGCTAGCAAATAATTTTTGTTTTGCTGCATGAATTTCTGCAAAGCCACTTCATTCTTTTGAAGGGTGTTTTTGAATTCAGGATTCTTAGTGATTTGGTTTTCTAGGACTTGGTCAAATCCACATTTTTCTTGGTTGTTTTGAGCAAACGACAACACTGATAGAAGCATCAAGGCGATGCCAGCTAATAGGTTCTTCATAGTATAGTTAAGTTAGTTCGTTGCAACAATATAGGAAGAAAAAAGCAATCTTAAAACCACTAAAAATCAAGCTTTTAGTATTTGGAAAAGTCGGTAATTACTAGTATTTTTGCAGTCATTTAAAGTCCGAAGACAGCAGAAACTCCGGCATTATTTTATTACTAACTCTATTTAGAAGCTGCTGATTCTAAGTATACAACTTTTTAAGACGAATGTCTGAAAACACTGAAAACGCAGTATCAAACGAGGAAGTGAGAAACTTTCCAACTGCAAACGAAATTTATTCTAAAGTAGAACCAGTTGCTGATTTTAACTGGAACGAATTTGAGGAAGGAATTGAATCTTACTCAAAAGAAGAAAAAGCTGATTTAAGCGACAAGTACGCTGCGACTATCTCTGAATTGAACGAGAATGAGGTTATCGAAGGTAAAGTTGTGGATATCACAAAAAGATCAATCGTTGTTAATATCGGGTACAAATCAGAAGGTGTATTAGGTGCATCTGAATTCCGTTACAACGAAGACTTAAAAGTAAACGACATGGTTGAAGTTTACGTTGAGTCTAAAGAAGATAAAAACGGACAGTTAGTTCTTTCTCATAGAAAGGCGAGAGCATTAACAGCTTGGAACAAGGTTAACGAAGCTTTAGAGCAGGAAATCATTGTTAATGGATTTGTTAAGTGCAGAACTAAAGGTGGACTTATCGTTGATGTATTTGGAATCGAGGCATTCTTACCTGGTTCTCAAATTGACGTTAAGCCAATTAGAGATTACGATGTATTCGTTGGTAAAACAATGGAATTCAAAGTGGTTAAAATTAACCTTGAGTTCAAAAACGTTGTTGTATCTCATAAAGCTCTTATTGAAGCTGAATTGGAACAACAGAAGAAAGAAATTATTGGTAAGTTGGAGAAAGGACAAGTTCTTGAGGGAACTGTTAAGAACATCACTTCATACGGTGTATTCATCGATCTTGGAGGTGTTGATGGTCTTATCCACATTACTGATTTATCTTGGGGTAGAATTAACCACCCAGAAGAAGTGGTTGAATTAGACCAAAAGGTAAATGTTGTAATCCTTGACTTTGATGATGATAAGAGAAGAATTGCTTTAGGTATGAAGCAATTAGAGAAGCATCCTTGGGAAGCTCACTCTGAAAACTTAAATGTTGGAGATAAAGTAAAAGGAAAAGTTGTTGTTTTAGCTGACTACGGTGCGTTTATTGAAATCGCTCCAGGTGTAGAAGGTTTAATCCACGTTTCTGAAATGTCTTGGTCTCAGCACTTAAGATCTGCATCTGACTTCTTGAAAGTAGGAGATGAGGTTGAAGCTCAAATCTTAACTTTAGACAGAGAAGAAAGAAAGATGTCTTTAGGTATGAAGCAATTAGTTCCAGATCCATGGGAGAAAGTTTCAACTACTTACGCTACAGGAACTCAGCATGCTGCGTTAATCAAGAACTTCACTAACTTCGGTATCTTTGTTGAGCTTGAAGAAGGAATTGACGGATTAATTCATATTTCTGACCTTTCTTGGGATAAGAAAATCAAGCACCCATCTGAATTTGCTAAACTAGGTGAGAAAATGGATGTTCAAGTATTAGAAATTGATGCTGACAACAGAAAATTAAGCTTAGGTCACAAGCAGTTAGAAGAGAACCCTTGGAATGTTTACGCTACTGTGTTTACTGAAGGATCATCTCATAACGGTACTGTAGAAAATATCTCTGATAAAGGAGCTTCTTTCATGACTAAAGAAGGTGTTGAAGTATTCGCGCCAACTAAGCACATGGAGAAGGCAGACGGTTCTAAAGCTAAGAAAGGTGAAGCATTAGATTTCATCGTTCTTGAATTCAATTCTGATGCTAGAAAAGTAATCGTATCTCATACGAAGACTTTCAATGCTGATATTGAAGACAAAGCAGCAACTAAGAGAAAATCCAGTGGTGGTGGATCTTCAGCAGTTAAGAATTTAAATTCTAACAACGCTGAGAAAACTACTTTAGGTGACTTAGATGCATTATCTGCATTAAAAGATAAGTTAGAAGGGAAATAGTCCTTGACTTAATCATAATTAAAAAGCCCCGACTTGATAGTCGGGGGTTTTTGTTTTAAATCTCCCGTCCTCAATAGGTTGACAAAGTATGGCCAAGGATAAACATTTGTAAATATTTAAACGTTCATTTCGGTAGTCAAAAAGAATTTTTCAAACCAAAAAAAAGACTATTGAACGAATTAAATAGGGAGTGGAAGTTATTTTAGGTGATTTCTAAATACATTTATATTAAATTTTGAAAGATGGATAAGAGAGTTGAATTAATTGAATCGTCTATTTTAGACTTAAGAAATGTACTAAGGGATCATCCACTATATAAAAAACTTAATTCAATTAGAGATATTCAGATCTTTACAGAGTATCATGTGTTTGCCGTTTGGGATTTTATGTCCTTATTGAAAGCGTTACAACAAGGATTAACTTGTGTTCAAACACCTTGGGTACCAACACCTAATAATTCTCTTGCAAGATTTGTAAATGAAATCGTACATGGAGAGGAAAGCGATATTAATGAAGTTGGTGAAGCCAGTAGTCATTTCGAAATGTATCTAGAAGCAATGAGACAGATTGGTGCATCAACAAAGGAGATAGAATTATTTGTATCTAAAGTGAGGAGTAACATTGGTATTTATGAAACTATTGATTCATTATTGATTGATGAAAGAGTTAAGGATTTCTTAAACTATACTTTTAATCTCATTGATAGTCAGGAACTTCATTTAATTGCCTCTGCTTTTACTTTTGGTAGAGAGGACATTATTCCTGATATGTTTTTAGGAATTTTAAACGGAGTAGATCCAGGAAATACTTCTTATCCTAAGTTTAAGTATTATCTTGAGCGACATATTGAGTTGGATGGCGATGAACATGGACCAATTTCTTTACAAATGATTTCAAAACTTTGTGGAAACTCAGATAAAAAGTGGAAGGAAGCAAGACTGATTGCAGAAGAGTCTTTACAAAAAAGGATTCTCTTATGGGATGCAATTCTTGAAAAATTAACAAGTGGTAAACAAGGTTTAGAACAGAGGTTAGAACTTACCTTTTAATATAGAAGCTTATATAATATCTACTAATTGAAAATTTCAGTCTATTAAATTAGAGTTGAAGCTTCTTATCAATCTCATTCTTTGTAAACACTCTAAAATCTCCTGCTGGAATTTGACCCAATTCTAAGTCCACAATATGAGAACGAACTAATCTTAAGGTTGGGAACCCAACTTTAGCGGTCATCCTTCTTATTTGTCTGTTCTTACCTTCAATCAAAGTGATCTTTATCCATGAACTTTGAATATCCGATCGAACAGGTGGGCGTCTATCCTGTATTTTTGGTTTTCCTATCTTCTTTACAACTGCAGGTAAGGTAGTGTAGTTTCCGTTAGGTAAACTAATCTCAACTCCTTCAGATAAAGCTTTGATGGCTTTCTTAGTGATTTGTCCTTCAACCTGAACCAAATATGTTCTTGGGTGTTTGTTTTCGGGATTAAGTAAACTTTCAGTTAAAGATTTATCATTGGTTAAAATCAATAAACCTTCACTTTTCTCATCTAGTCTTCCAACCGGATAACAGCTTTTTTCGATGTCCAATAAGTCGGCTAGGGTCTTTTTGTTTTCCAACGGACTAAACTGACTCATATAACCATAAGGTTTATGAAGTACGTAATATTTAGCCATGAATTAAGGAGTTATACTTAGTACAGGTACTGAATCTTGATTAATCAATTGCTGTGCAACCGAACCTAAGAAATACTGTACTGGTGTTTGTTCTTTTTGAGTCATTATGAAAATCAAGTCACCTTTAACCTTTCTAGTATAGTCTAGAATAGTATTTGGAACATCTAATTTACTTTTAACTCCAGTAATGATCTCACTTGAAACTTTGATACCGTCTTCCGCTAAAGCAGATTTTAGGTGTCCTAAGTGACGTGTCATTCTGTTGATTACAAATTCATCTCTGGAAGTACTTACACAAACTAATCGATAAGTAAGACCTGGAATTTTTTTATTGAAATTCTGAACTTGTCTTAACTTCTCATTAACCTCGTTGGTTAAGTCAAGTGGAACAATTACGTTGGTAAGTCTATCCTTTAAACAATCTCCTTTAAGTGAAATGGTAGGAGAGTAAGATTCTCTTAAAACCCTTAATGTGTTTGCTCCAATGAAATCTTGTTGAGATTCGGAACCATTAGCTCCAATAACTAACCATTCAATTTCATGTTCTTTTTGATAGTTTAAGATGGACTCGTAAACTCTTCCTAGTAAGACTGATGTATGGATGGTAAGATTATGTGTTTTTAAAAGTTCAGTTTTCTTTGCTTCCATCTTTTCTTCAAGACTTGATACAATTCTATTGATCTCACCTTCGTCATAAAGATTTTTGATTACGAAAGGAATTTCTAAACCATGAATTAAATGTAATTCCCCATTAACCTTATCGCACAGATCACAAGCGTATTTAATCAGCTGATCTGAGTACTCTGAAAACCCTATTGGAACTAAAACTTTACTCATAATTATTTCTCACTCTAAAAATATCATCGAAGAACGGAATAAGAAAGACTTTTCTTCTAAACTTCTAGTAATTCTGCTGTTTCTATATAAAGTAGGAAACCTCGTGCTTTTTTATTCATCGACTCTAAAGCATGGATGTAACTCCTTACCTGATGTTCGTTTTTCTCCACCTTTTCTCCTGATTTAAAGTCTATTACCAACCATTCTCCATCTTTGAAAATTAGTTTGTCCGGACGCAATATTTTCCCTTTATCGGTTAAGATCTCACGCTCGTTGTAATAGTCTTTAGCTGTGAAAACTTCTTTCAATTCATCTTTATCCAGAAGCTGTTCTATGTCTTGTTTGATTTTATCACACTTATCCAATTCAATAAGCTCTTTGTCTATGCACGATTGAATGGCTTTTTGAATGTTTAAATCTGTATCAATTAAAGACAAGACTTCATGGATTTGAACTCCGTAAGAGCTTTCTGGACTCACTGTTTTAGAACTAGGGTTTTGGTAAGCTACTGCAATATTCTTTCTCCAGTTGTTTGCACTGAATTCAATTTGCTGTTTGTTCTGTGTCGCTTCTAATTGTTCTATGATTTCTTTCTTACCTATAGCAAATTGTTCGCCATCACCTTTACTTTCAATAAAATCACAAAGGAAATGTTGCTCAAGTTTGATAGACTTTAAGTTTGATTTTTTAGTATAAACATAAAGTTCGCGAGCTGCTCTAGTAAGTGCAACGTACATTACGTTTAAGGTCTCTAGTTGATATTTATACTGTTCTTCTTTAAAAACATCTTCTGCTAAAGTATCTAGTAAATCTTCTGTTGCTGAGAATATGTTGTACGGTATATCCGCATCCTCATTGGAAAACCAAATATTAGACTTGTGTAATTTACTGTCTGAAAAGGCGAAAGGATAAATCACTACCGGAAATTCTAATCCTTTTGATTTATGAATGGTTAAAATTTGAATAGCATCTAAGCTTTCTGGAATAATGACATTTAGTCTGTCTTTTTTATTATCCCACCATTGCAAGAAGTCAAGTAGATAGGTACTTTGTTTATTGGTGAAATTAAACACCACATCTAGCAATTGAATGATGTTAGCATCTCTTGTATCTAACTTAAACAAAGCAATTATAGCTTCAACTTTTTCATAAAGTGAGAATTGCTGTAGGTCTTTCAAATTCAGGTTGAAATTCAATTCCTCTAGTACAGCATTCAGATTCTTTTCTTTTAAAAAGCGAAAGTGAAGATCACTTAGATCAAGTGCAGATTCTGAAGCTAAATGAGCCAAATCAATCATTCGTAATTGGTTTTGAATGGGTTCACTATCATGAATGTATTGAAGAGTAGCAATGATGAGGTTGACATTCGGACTCTTACTTAAAAGGAAACTCTCATTGGAAATTACATCGTATCCGGCTTCGTTTAAAACTTGAGCGATTTCTTTTCCTTCATTACCTGATCTAACTAATATGGATAAGTCTTTTTGACGGAACTTTCTTTCTAAACAATCTTCGACTTGAGTCAATAACTGCTCAAAAATTAATTCCTTATCTCCTTTATCAATCTTGATCAGTTCAACATATCCTTCAGTTGAGCTGGCAACCTTTTGTTCGTGTCCTTTATAGATTCGAGTATACTGATCACCTAGCCTTTCCGAAGACATGGCAAACAACTCATTATTGAACTCTACAACAGATTTGGAACTTCTAAAGTTGGTGTCAAGGTTAAGTTCTAAAGCTGAATTAACTAGCGTTTGCTCTTTAATGGCAGCATCAGCTAAACTCTCTTTATTGTTTAATAAGGGTAGTTTTGCAAACTGCTCTACATCACCACCTCTGAATCGGTATATAGCCTGTTTGGTATCTCCAACAACCATGTTCTTAAATCCTTCCGATAAAGCATTCTCCACTAAAGGGAGTAAGTTTTGCCATTGAAGTACAGAAGTATCCTGGAACTCATCGATCATGATGTGTTTAAATCGATTTCCGTATCGTTCATAAATGAACGGAATTGGTTCGTTTGAAACAATGTCAAATATTTTCTGGTTGAACTCTGAAATAGGAACAAAGTTTTTTTCCTCTTTTAGATCATCCACAATAGATTCTATCTCTTTCAATACTGCTAAAGCAAATAAACCTTTGCTGATTTTATCGAAAAGAACAATCTCTGGTTTTAAAAGATTTATTTGATCAATAGACTGAGTCAGGAAGTCTAACATTTCTTGATTCTCTGAGTCAGAGAAGTCTTTTTTAAGAACTTGACCTTTGTCTATGTTTTTTAGAAGACTTGCACTAGGAATGATTTTTGAAATGTTGGCGTTTTTAATATGACCAAAAAACGCAGAGGCTTTACCATGACCAGCGTAAATTTTATTTCCTCCCAATCTATCTTCTAGCTCCAGACCCGCTTTACCAATTTTAACAAGTTCTGCTTCTTTAATCTTTTGCTTTTTAGTCAGATCCTTTTTGAAAGCAATAAATGTTTCAATTGGAATGCTTTTAAGCTTTTGAATAAACTGATGTGCTTCATCAGAGAACAATAGCTTAGAATAATTAGCAATCTCTTTTTCTACCTTCCATGATTTGTCATTATCTGAATTGAATTCAACAAACTCAGATAAAACTTTAGTGATGTCTTTATTGGTTCCAACTTGATCTAAAAGTTCTTGGATGGCTTGATCTATAACCTCTTCTTTATCTAAATTAACCTCAAAAGAAGCATTCAGGAATAAGTCATTTGAAAATGTTCGAACAACACTGATCAAGAATTTATCAATCGTAGATATATTGAAATGGGTATAGTTATGTAAAATCTTGGATAAGCAAATCGATGCTCGATTCTGGATCTCTAATTCATCAATTTTAATTTCAGCACATAGTAGATTACGAATTACAGGAATAGCTCCTTCATTGGATCCAATTTTAAGTCCATGAAGGTATTCTAGAATCCTTTCCTTCATTTCATTAGCGGCCTTATTTGTAAAAGTAATCGCTAATATATGAGGATGCTTATCAATTAACTTTTCAGATAGAGCCAATGCCAAATACTCTTTAACTAGCGTAAATGTTTTTCCAGATCCTGCAGAGGACTTATAAATCTTGAAAGTTTCTTGTGTTTTTAGGTCCATTTGTAATTCCCTATCTTTAAATAAAAAGCAATATGAAATTCCTACTTATCATTCTATCATTTATTGGATTGAGCTTAAATGCTCAAAACGAGATTAAAACAAATCTCCTTATCCAATTTAAAGATAAGAATGCTGTGAAGGAATTAGAAGCTGAATTACTAACAACTTTTGATAGTGAGTTGATTTACGATAGATTCAATATCTACTTGTATAAGTTTCCAGAAGAATTAGATAGTGATCACTTAATGAAAATAGCTGATCAAAAGGGTGTGTTAAATGTTCAATACGAGCATAAAATATCTTACCGAAATGAACCTAATGACCCTTTATTTGGAGAGCAATGGAACATGCTGAATGACGGAAGTGGTGGCGGTAAAAACGATGCTGATATTGATGCTGAATTAGCATGGGCGAATCATACAGGTGGTGTGAATAGTCAAGGTGATACAATGGTAATCGCTATTGTTGATGGAGGATTTGAGTTAGCGCATGAGGATATCAATTATTTCACAAATACTTTAGAAACACCTAATAATGGTATTGATGACGATGGAAATGGTTATGTAGATGATGTTAGTGGATGGAATGCTTTTGATAACAATGGAGACATGTCTTATGTGGATTTACACGGGACTCACGTAGCAGGAATTTCAGGAGCAATTGGAAATAATAACAAAGGTGTAGCCGGTGTTTGTTGGAATGCTAAAATAATGCCTATCGCTGGATCATCTGGAGAAGAGTCCGTAGTATTAAGATCATACGGGTATATCTATGATATGAAGAAGTTATACGACGAAACAGATGGTGAAAAAGGAGCGTTAATTGTTGCAACTAATTCTTCATTTGGAGTTGATCAAGCTTTTGAAGGAGATTTCCCTTTATGGTGTGCCTTTTATGATTCTTTAGGATCTATTGGTATTTTAAACTCTGTAGCTGTTCCCAATAACAATGTGAACATTGATGCAGTTGGAGATATACCGGGAACGTGTACATCTGACTACATGATTGCTGTTACGAATTTAGGGAAGACAGATGTTATTGTATCTGCAGGTACAGGTGACGTAAGTGTTGATTTAGGAGCGCCAGGAAATAGAATAATGTCTACCATTCCAGAAAACTTTGGAGGAAATTTTTATGATGATGCATCTGGTACTTCAATGGCAGCCCCGCATGTATCAGGAGCAATCGCTTATTTACTTTCTGCTTCATGTGATTCGGTTTGGTCGCTATATGAAAGTAATCCTGCCGAGACAGCGTTGATGATTAAGAGATACCTTTATGAAGGAGTGGACCAAGTGGATGATTTACAAGGAGAAACATTTACAGGAGGTAGGTTGAATTTGAATGGCGCTTATGAAAGAATGTACTGGTATTGCGATAACGAAAGTTTTTTAAGTGTAGAAGGGACTGAAGCGATTGCTGATTGGACGATATCTCCAAATCCAAGTTCAAATTACATCATGATTCACATTAATTTAAGCAATGATCAAAGTGAGCAGTGGCAGATTTTTAATTCAATGGGACAATTAGTTAAGACTTCACCATCAAAGGTGTATTTCAAAGGTCAACAACAGTTAGCAATTCCATTAAGAACTTTACCTGCTGGATTGTATTATTTCCATTGGCAGTATTCAGGTACTAAGGCTTTCATTTTTGAATAATGGAATATTGGCAAGAGCTTGGTTTACTAGGCTTATTCTTATCTAGTTTTGTTTCTGCGACTATAGTTCCGTTATCATCGGAGTTAGTGTTTGCTTATTTCGTTACAGAGGGCTTTTCAGCACCGCTTATCATTTTCTTTGCTTCTACTGGAAACATAATAGGAGGGATGACGAACTTCTTCTTAGGGAAGTTAAACTTCTGGAAAACACTTTCGAAGTATTTTGGTCTGAAACCGGAACGTGTTAAGCTTATTGCTGAAAAATACGGTAAGTATGGTGCCTTCTCAGCTATCTTGTGTTGGTTGCCAATTATAGGTGATGTAATAGCGGTTTCACTTGGTTTTTTAAGACTTCGTTTCTTGCCCGTTTTGATCTGGATGTCTGTCGGGAAAACATTAAGATATGTGATTTTATATCTATTTTTATCTCAGTTCGACTGATGTCGATTATATCAGATACTTATGTCAAATTTCTATAGATTCCTTCAGATTTCGATGACTCCAATTGTGAGGACTTTTTTTGGGGAAATAAAGACGAATAATTACGATAAACTTCCGATAGGAGAGCCAATCATATTTGTAGCTAATCATCCTAGTGCCTTAATGGATCCGTTGATTTGTGGGGCTTTTGTAGAAAAACCGATCTATTTCTTAGGTCGAGCAGATATCTTCAAGTCCAAGTTTAATAATTGGTTTTTGAGAAATTCACACATGTGGCCAATCTATAGAGATGTGGACGGAAAAG
>CBFIFL010000063.1:0-12602 GCA_965661855.1 Flavobacteriales bacterium | reverse complement strand
ACATGTTAATTGTTGAGGAGATTGATACCATATCTGGTAAATCTGAATGGACTCATGTATCCGGAGTAAGTAAAACTTTTGTAACTATAGGAGACTGGCAATTGGTTGAAATGGCTTATGAGCCAAGTGCTTGGGTAAATAAAATAAAGGTATTTACAAGAGCGTATACAAGAGATGATCAAGAGTTCTTCCTAGATAATTTCTTAATTCAAAAGAGAGGAGAGGATGTTTATCAAAAAACAAAAGAAGGCTATTGGTTAAATAACCTTCCGTTATTTAATGTTGATTCAAGTTTTACTTCCATTCTTTAGCCATAACCAAACCGTGAACGTAAAGCTCTAATTGCTTCAATGGGATTGGACCTTTGTATCTGTTTTTAACTCTATTTGTTTTATCGTCTAAATATACCTGAGTGATCGTTGCAGGAATATCAGTAATTGGTCCGTCATAAGTCTTTTCCAAGTTGAAGTAATTGCACGTGTTTAAAAGCGACTTAATAGAGTCTAGTTCAGTAGTTGAAAAAGTACTAGTTAAGTTTCCTTCAAAAGGTAAATGATACTTTGCTTCAATATTCGCTTCCCCAGAATGTTTGATGAACAAGTTGTAAGTAGGACATTGGCCTAAACATGAAGTTTTTCTCATGCTGAAAAAGGTACTGTCTGAATGATTGCTTGAATAAACAGGGGTATTAACCGGAGCACTAACTTCTGCAGCAGTTTTATTGTTTTTACAAGAGAACAAAGTAGTTCCTAAAACAAGGACAATGGCTATAAACTTCATAATAGTTCGTTTTTAGAAAGATACTACACTAATATCGTTCCAAAAAAGAATCATCGTTTAATTTTTTTGACTTAGCTGTCCGTCTTTCATGATATAAGTCTTTCCAAACATGTAACCGTCATAAATATCATCCTTGTTTTCTATATCATAGAATAATCGATTTCCATTATGAGGGAACGTTACACTACTACCTTCTGCTAAATACAAGAAGTATCCAAGAGTTTGGCCTCTATATGGATCTTGCTTAGGGGTGGTGAATCCCGGACTTAGTTTAATAACATTGCTATCAACTTCCAATGCGTATTTGATTCTTTTAGAAAGTGCTTCCGAAGTTCGAAGTGTATTACCGTTTGAAGAATGGCTTGTGATTATATACGAAGAATCACCTTCACTAGAGAATACCTTCATTCTTGAATTTCCATAGTAGATTTTATCTTCTTGATAATCTACCTTAAATGGATTGAAGAACGGCGTATCGAAATGCTCTGGAAACTGATCATCTTCTAATCCAATTGAATAATTTAAACTTGGCTTTAATAGCGTAGTTGTTTCAAAGTTATAATGAGCAGTAAACTGTTTTGAAATGTGAATTCCACAATAGGCTAAGGTTCCTGCTCCAGTTAAAAACATGATGAATATTCCTATCGCCATGTATTTTAATTTATCCTTGATATTGAAGGCAAGCTTCATTCCGGTAAAGAATAGAATAAAAACAGGCGTGAATACAATACAAGCAACCCCAAGATAGAACCACTCAATTAATTCAGGGTTTTCTATTACTTGTTCAATGAATAAGAACAGTTTACCACCTTCCCAGTTATGGTCTAAGGTATCAATAGTCCATGTGGTTGGTTCACTTAAAAATACACTCAACAGCGAAACAAAGGCAATGACCGCAAAAAACACCATGGCTACTCCAGCGATCTTTAATACTTTCTTGATAAGGTTGGCAACGCTATGACCTACCGTTTCAGTTGCTTTTCTAGTTTTTTTTAAAACATCTTTATCAAATTTTGAAGCTGCTTTATTGATGCTGTCATTTACACGGCTGGCTTCTTCTCTAATTCTTTCTTCGATATTAGAAATGTCTGCTTTTTTACCCTTCATTTGAAGTTTTTCAGCAGTTGTTTTAGCTTCTGGAGTTATAATCCATAATATGATGTAAAGAAAGAAAGAGGAACCACCAAATACCATGGTGAAGAAGAATGCAAGCCTAATCCAAGTAGCATCAATTCCCCAGTAATTGGCTAATCCCATACATACACCACCAACAGCAGCATTGTCTGTATCACGGAAAAACTTCTTTTTAACGTTTTCCTGATTGTTAGATGGTTCAGGTTCGTCAGTGTTTTCATTAATTCCAAAATCCTTAGGAGATCCAAGTGTTGAAATTACATCTTCGATCATAGAAAGACTAACGACATCAACTCGTTTTGTCTCTAGTTCAGTTTGAAGAATTTCGGCTATTCGAAACTCAATATCTTCAATGATTTCTTTTTCATCTTCATTAGAGAAATGATTCTTTAATTGATTCAAATACTTCTCTAATTTTTGAAACGCATCTTGGTTAATGATAAATGCTTTTCCGGCTATATTGATATTCTCAGTTTTATACATGTTACTTTGATTGAAGGTGCTTAACGGTATGATTAATTTGTGACCAGACTTTATCCATTTCTTCTAAAAAGTCTAAACCTAGCTCTGATAGTTCATAGTATTTTCTTGGCGGACCACTTGCGCTTTCCTCCCAATGATAGGATAGGAGACCTCCATTTTTTAATCGGGTAAGTAAAGGATATAAAGTTCCTTCTACCACAATCAACTCTGCGTCTTTTAGTTTCTCAATGATGTCAGAAGTGTAAGCTGCTTCCTTTTTTAGAATACTGAGTATGCAGTATTCTAAAACACCTTTTCGCATTTGAGATTGAAGATTTTCAATTTTCATACTGCAAGTATATGTTAAATTATAGTACTATGCAAAACAAGGTACTGTGAAAATATGTTAATAAATGAAATCAGCTTGACAAACTAAGTCGCTTTTTATTTGTTAATTCAAGTATGAAATCAAGAAGGAGTTTTTTGCAAAACTTGTTGGTACTGGGGTCGGGGACTCTTTTAAGCGGATTTACAAGAAGTAAAAGACATATAGAAATGAAAGAAGTAGTAAGTAATATTAAACCGTTGGGTTTTCAGTGGGAAACAAAGGATCCATTTTTATTTTGTGTCCATCATGAAGATTATTATCCAAAAGGGAATGATCAATATGGTCCGGCTGATGATTTGTCAGGAAGACAGTTGGGGCAGGATTTTATCGTTAAGGATGGTTACAGGATGTATCATGGTCAGGTCGTACCCGGTTTTCCAGGTCATCCACACAGAGGTTTTGAAACTGTAACGGTTGTCAGAAAAGGATTGGTAGATCATTCTGATTCACAAGGAGCTTCTGGTAGGTACGGTAATGGAGATGTTCAATGGATGACTGCGGGAAGTGGATTACAGCATTCTGAAATGTTTCCTTTATTGCATAAGGACAAAGAAAATACACTGGAGTTATTTCAGATATGGTTGAATTTACCCGCCAAGAGTAAAATGACCGAGCCTCATTTCAAGATGTTATGGAGTGAAGAGATTGCTAAAGAAGAGTTGGTCCGTGCAAACGGGAAGGTGTTTATAGAGTTAATAGCCGGTGCTATTAATAATAAAAAGTCACCGAATCCTCCACCACACTCATGGGCCAATGATATGAATAATGATGTAGCCATTTGGAATATTAAAATGGATGCAGGCACAGAGTGGGAGGTTCCTGCCGCTAAGGAAGGGACGAATAGGGTTTTATATTTTTATGAAGGAGATGATTTATTAGTTGATGAAGCTACGATTCCTACCTATCACTCAGCAGACATAAAGGCTGACGAGAAGGTAAAGGTGAAGGCTAGCACTAAAACATCTATTTTAATTCTTCAAGGTCAGCCAATTAAAGAACCAGTAGTTCAACACGGACCTTTTGTCATGAATACCAGAGAAGAGATTCAACAAGCTTTTGCAGATTATCAACAAACTCACTTTGGTGGTTGGCCTTGGCCTACTAGTTACCCTGTACATGGTGGAGAGTTGAAGCGATTTGCTAAACATGCAAACGGCGTTCACGAAGAAAAATCTTTGTAAACGTTAAAAAGCACTTGGCACAATCATTGTACGTAAAAAGCAGAGTTATTAATTAGTATTTTTGAAGAAAGGAGAGAAGCTATGAATAGTGAAGTTACAGAAGGGATTGAAGTTTCAGTTGTAAATGATTTTGTACCTAGACTGTCTAGGCCAGCGTTTGGTTATTTTGTGTTTACATATGATATAACGATTACCAACAACAATGATTACCCGGTTCAATTAATGAGCAGAAAGTGGTTTTGTGTTGATTCTACTGGAGAAGTAGATATGGTTGAAGGTGAGGGGGTTGTTGGTGTGAAGCCAGAATTACAACCTGGAGAAACCTATACGTATCAAAGTGGGACACATTTTACATCTCCAATTGGTAAAATGACAGGTTCTTACACGTTTATTAATAAAACTACTGGAGAAGAGTTTGATGTTAGTATTCCTGATTTTCAACTCGTGGTTCCGTTTGTATTGAACTAATAGAGAATAAGATATATAAGAAAGGCCGACTATTAGTCGGCCTTTTTTTGTTTAGATTATTTTATCTCCTAACTATTCTAGCACTACCACCTTGTTCTTCGGGTATTTAACAGAATAAGCAAAGCCAATTTCCTTAAACTCTCCAGCTGCAAGTGTTATTTTCCAAGTCAGTATACCTGTCTTTTCATCATAATCAGCATTACTCAGGTTCTCAAAAGAAACAATCATTTCTTTAATCTTAGAAACTGGTATTTGGTCTTGAACAGTAATTTCTATGGTTTCTTTTCGTTGATTTTTAATAGTTGTTTTCCATTCAATCGTTCTTTTCTTAGCGTTACTAACTAGTACATTCTGACACTCATCATTAATTTTCTCTCTTTTGATGAAGATGTTCTTGTCTCTACCCATTGATACGCTTAAAGTGTCATTTGCCCCGTAAGGATCGATATACGATTTACCTACATAGTTTCCTTCAAAATAGATGCTACTATTTCCTGGGATTAAATTCATTCCACTCCAGTTGGTTAAACGGGCCATTAAGAATGCGTCATCGTCTTTCTTTGGAACAGCAAAATATCTAAATTCACTTTTGATATTTATTCTCTTTATCTCGACGGCAGTAGCCTTACCTTGTGAAGGAATGTCGTAAGGAGTGTTGATTTTAAAGTTGTAATTCGTTCCTGATTCAGATAGTTCTGCATTGCTTAAGCTATTGCTGAAACTAAGACGTTCTTCTGATTTTTCTTCTAGTTCAACTTCTTCTGAAGCAACTGCATTATCATAGTTAGCAAGTTGTCTTGATTTTTGCATCTTGTAAGCCTTTTGTTTTCTTCTTTCTCTGTAGTAGTTTAACCTCCAAGTTGATAGCTCACTTACTGTTCCATTTAAACTAGGATTACCTGTAGAAAGACTTAGCTCAATATTATTCCAGTCATTTCCAGTGTTTTGAACAATGTTCGCTTTGTATGTTAGATTGATGTCTGATTCAACTGACTCTGCTCTTAAATCATATTCAGGAGTCCAATAAGCATCTCTTGAGTAATAAGATAAGGCTACTTTTCCTTTATGACTCTGGCTTACGTCTACCTTAACCGTGATAACGCTTTCTCTTTCTCTAGTCTTAGATTGATGTTGTCTTAACTTCCCGTTTATTCGGTTGATACTTTTATCCAATTTTTCAATCAACAAATCAGCGATTAACATTTTGGATTTGATCTCCGGGATTAATTGACGGTATAAAGCTGAGAACTCTCTAATATCATCAATACTTAAGGTTTGATTTCCTTTAATTGACTGATTGGTAAGTATCATGTTCAATTCAGCTTTATAAGCTTCTTTTCCGTTTAATTCACTTCTTTTTTGAATTTGAAGTAGTTTTAAACTGTCTTGTAAGACTTTGATTTTCTTAGGAGTGTTAAAGTCTTCCTTGTATCTAATTTCGTGATTAATACCTAAAAGGGTAACATATTTTGTGCTTTGAACCTGAATACTATTCGCAAGAATATTCGTGCTGATTCCTTTGAATACCAGTTCATGACTTCCCTTGTTTAATTGAATGTTACTGGTCCTTTCAATGTTAACGCCTCTTAAGAAAACAGTGGCAGATTTAATCTTGGAAGGAGCAATGATTTCTTTTGCTTGGCTATAAAAGCCTGTACTTAATAATGCAAGTACTAATAAGGTTTTGAAGATGTAGTTTCTCATAGTTTTAAAATTAATAAGATGATGTTTTATATTTCTTTTTACTTGAGGTGTCTTGTGAACAAAAAATCCACAAAAAAATATTGCTTTGTATAAAATATGCCAATCTTTAGGGTATGGAAAATCGCCCTTTAATCATGGTCGTTAATGACGACGGATATAATGCACCAGGTATCGCTGCTTTAACTAAGGCAATGTCTGAAATAGGAGAAGTTGTTGTAGTAGCGCCTAAAGGAGCTATGAGTGGAATGGGACATGCTATTACGTTAAATGATACTTTAAGGGTGGATGAGGTAAGCGTTGAAGGAGCTTCAAAAGCTTACGCATTATCAGGTACACCAGTTGATTGCGTGAAGTTTGGGACGAAAAAGGTTTTGAAAAGCAAACCAGATATTCTGGTAAGTGGTATTAATCATGGTAGCAATGCTAGTGTTAATGTTATTTATTCAGGAACGATGTCTGCTGCTGTAGAAGGCGCTCTAGAAGGTATTCCTTCAATTGGTTTCTCATTATGTGATCATTCTCTAGATGCTGACTTTACAGCTTCGGCCCATTTTGCTAAAATACTAACGCAAAAGGTGTTAAAGGATGGTTTGCCTAATGGAACTTGTTTAAACGTGAATATTCCAAAGTTGGATTTGGATATGATTAAGGGTACCAAAGTTGCTCGTCAGTGTATAGCTTATTGGGATGAAGAGTTTGATGAACGTAAAGATCCAATGGGAAAGTCGTATTACTGGTTAACTGGTAAGTTTATGACGAATGATATGGGTGAGGATACGGACGAATGGGCTTTGAAGAATGGATATGTAAGTATTGTTCCTGTTCAGTCGGATTTTACAAATCACGGATTATTAAAGAATTTAGAAGATAATGGATATACCAAAGCGTAAGTCTGTTTGGGATAACTTGATGACAGGGTTAATGATGGGGTTTTTAATTCCAATCCTTGTTTCACCACTAATAGCATGGATAATCATGCAATACGCTAGATACTCAGGAGGTTTAAGTGGTTTTTATGATCAACTATTTATGAGTCCTTCATCCTCTTCGTCAATGATTTCATTGTCTGTTTTATGTAATCTGCCAGTGTTTTTCATTTTATATAAAAGGAAATGGGATAGTACAGGTAAAGGAGTGATTATGAGTAGTATTGTTTATGCAATCATTGTCTTTGTTTTAAAATTAACTTAGTATCGGAAAGAAAGTCTACATAATAGCAGGAGAGGCATCTGGTGATCTACACGCATCAAACCTAGTAAAGGAGATGAATGCTTTAGATAACACGCTTGAATTTCGTGGTTGGGGTGGAGATTTATTGTCTGAACAAGGAGTTGATGTGGTTAAGCATTACCGAGATTTGGCTTTTATGGGCTTTATTGAGGTTTTAATGAACCTTAAAACGATTCTAGGTAATCTGAAACGTTGTAAAGAAGATATTAGCTTATATCGTCCTGATTATGTGATATTGGTGGATTATCCTGGATTCAATCTAAGAATAGCTGAGTTTTTGAAACAAGAGGGTATTCCGGTTGTCTATTACATTTCACCTCAAGTTTGGGCTTGGAAGAAGAACAGAGTACATAAGATTAAGCGTGATGTTGATCTTATGATGACTATTCTTCCTTTTGAAGCAGATTTCTATAAAGACTATGATTTTGATGTGACATACGTTGGTCATCCAATGCTAGACGCAATCAGTGTTGATACGGAATCAAAAAATTATATCGCATTACTACCAGGAAGTAGAAAGCAAGAGATTGAAAAGATCCTTCCGGTAATGAATCAAGTCGTAAAACGCTTTCCTGATCAGGATTTTGTGCTTGGAATGGCTCCGTCTAGAAAAAGGTCAGAATATGAAGCTTTGATTGATTCTCCTAACATATCACTTTCAGAAGAAGGGACGTCCACCGTGTTAAATGGAGCAGATGCTGCCTTGGTTACTTCGGGGACAGCTACTTTAGAAACTGCTTTATATGAAGTGCCTCAAGTGGTTTGTT
Organism: Flavobacteriales bacterium; assembly: GCA_965661855.1. GTDB lineage: Bacteria > Bacteroidota > Bacteroidia > Flavobacteriales_C > CBFIFL01 > CBFIFL01. The sequence continues at coordinate 4,488 of CBFIFL010000063.1, read as the reverse complement.
ATAAGGGTAGTTACATTTCTTATTTGATTGCAAAAAGCGTGGTCGATATCAAGTATATTTCATTGGTAAACTTGATCATGGATGATGAACTAGTGAAGGAGTTAATTCAAGGAGATCTAAACGTTGAAAATTTACACAAACACTTGTTAAAAATCATGCCTAATTCAGCAGGTAGTATTGCTCAGAAGCAAGGCTATAAAGAGCTTAAACAAAAATTAGGTGGTGTTGGAGCTTCAAAACGCGCAGCACAACGAATTCTAGAATTATTTTAACTGGCTCAATGCTTGTAGTACTTTTACGTACATGCGAATAGCCTTATTTATTCTTATTTCCTTTTTTGTCTGCTTAGCAGCAATCAATAAACCATTACCAAGTGAAGATTTGGATCTAAAGGTTAGTCTATTTAATTCGTTAAGAATAAAGAAGTTAGTTCTAACTCAAGGAAGAGGAACGTATAAGGTTTATGGGGATGGTAAGCTTTTGGGAAACTTTGTTAAAGGAGGGTTTTCAAATGTTAAATGGGTTTCAGGTAAGGCGGTTATTTCAATAAATGGTAGTGTTAAAGGGAGCTTCGCTCAGATAGACTTCAAAGGAGTTGATTATGCCAATAATTTTAAGGTAAGAACGATTACGCCATCTTCTGAGGTAAGGGTGTTTGAAGATGATTTATGTATTAAGGTTCAAGGTAATAGACTTAAGATGTTGAATAAACCTGAGCTAAACCATTATATAGCAGGGGTTGTAGAGTCTGAAGTAGGAAAGAATGCACACATCGAATATTATAAATTACAATCGATTTTATGTAGAACGTATGCCTTAAGCAACATCAATAAACACGGTGATTACGGATTCAATCTTTGTGATGAAGTACATTGTCAGGCATATAAAGGGAAGTCTAGAAGTAATCCTGATATTTTAAAAGCTACTGCAGCAACTAATGATTTGGTTGTCATTGATAATGAATTGAATTTGATAACTGCAACATTTCATTCTAACTGTGGAGGACGCACGATGAATTCGGAAGATGTTTGGTCATTGCCGCTTCATTATTTAAGAAGTATTCCAGATACTTTTTGTCATAGCGAACCTCATGCTAAATGGACAAAGTCAATTGCTTTTTCAGACTGGGAGAATTACTTAAAGAATAAGTTTTCTTTAAATGTGAATAGTGTTGAAAATCAAATCGTTATAAAATCATATAGTCAGGTTGAAAGAGATGTGTTTTTTACTGGGAAAGAGATTCCGTTAAAGACGATAAGGAAGGATTGGAGATTGAATTCTACCTACTTTTCAATTGAGCATAAGAACGATTCTGTTCACTTGATTGGAAAAGGTTTTGGACACGGAGTTGGCTTGTGTCAAGAAGGAGCTATGAGAATGGCGAAAGAAAGCTATTCGTACAAGAGTATTTTGAATAAGTATTACAAAAACGTTAATCTCGTTAACCTCAGAGCACTGCGTTTCGCTAAAGAAGACTGATGAACTTCATTTTACCTGCTGGAGTAAAGCTATTCATAATAGCCTTATTTTCAGTACTAATAACGCTTCATTTTAAAATAGAGCTTCCGTTTTGGCTGTTCTTGATTATTGGTTTAGCTACATCCTTAGTTCATAGAAGGACCCGTTGGATTGGCTTGAGTGTTATAGTTTTGGGTATTTGTCTCTTATCTACTGGGAATATTGAAGTTCTAGAAGGTTTTACATATTTCTCTTCTACTCATACAGAACTAAAGAATATCTTAAATAAGGTATTGGAATCAAAGGAAGCAATCGGCTTGGTCTTTGATCTTAGTGTTGCAGATAAAAGTTTGCTTCCAGAAACCTTCAAAGATTTAATGTATAACGCTGGAATAGCTCATTTAATAGCTGTTTCCGGAATGCACGTTGGGATTATATTCATGGTGTTGGATCAATTACTAAAAAGAGTTTTACCCATTAGCATGCGCTACAGATACCTATTGATTTTGGTATTTGTCTTGTTGTATGGAGGTTTAGCAGGATTTACTATTCCAGTAATTCGAGCAATACTTATGATTTTGGTCTATGTTATTTCAAAGCTTTTTTGGGATAAAATAGATACGATAAACGTGTTGTTTTTAAGCGCTTCAATTATCGTTATTCTTCTACCAAGTCAACTACTATCATGGTCGTTTCAGTTTTCTTTCTTAGGTGTTTTTGCTATTGTAATGGGATTCCGTTTGTTTTCATTTAACACTTCAAGTAAAGTTTTTAATTATTTGTTAAATAGTTTTTTAGCTGGGTTTTATGCGCAGCTATTGATTGTTCCTTTATTAGTGTTTTACCTAAAAGTCTATTCGCTGTATTCCTTGTTTTTAGGGTTCTTGTTGGCTCCGGTTTTCGTTGTGTTGTTGTGTGTGATTCCTGTTCTACTTTTAAGTCAATTAGCACAGGTGTCTGTCTTAGTTGAGTTCTTGGTTGCCTTGATTCATAAGTTATGTTTGCTAACCATGAAGCTTCCTTTTAGTGTGGTACATTTTCAAAACTTTACATGGAAACATTTGGCATGTACTTATCTGATCATTTGTTCATTGGCAATATTTTTAAAATACAGACGATTGAAATATTTGAAATGGACCAGCGTTGGATTAGGAATGATTCTTCTTCAGTAATTGAACATAGAATGTTAATAAATAGGGAGCTTGAGAATCATTCAAATCTTGTATATAATTTATCTTCAAGCAAAATTAGTTTTATGAAAAGTGTTGCTTTATCAATCTTAGTTTTATTCGCTCTTAGTGTGAGTGCTCAAAGTCCTAGTTTTACTAAGTTTAAGAACGGTAATAAGCGTTCTGAAGGAGTGCTCAATTCGGAAAGTGGAAAAGAGAATGGAGAGTGGAATTACTGGTTTGAGAACGGTAAGTTGAAACAACATTGTTTCTACAACTTGTTTGGACAGTTTGATAGCTTAAACACATATTACTACGAGAACGGACAAAAGAGAGACGAAGGTTTCTTTAAGTTTGGTAGAAAGCATGGTAAGTATAATAGCTGGTATAGTAATGGAAATCTTAAAATGGACGGTGCATTCGTTCAAAATCAACAAGATGGCAAATGGTCTGAGTTTCATGAAAATGGAGAGCGTCATTTTCTAGGTTATTTTGTTGAAGGAAAGAAAGATTCAATATGGACTTACTGGTATAATAACGGTAATCAATGGAAAGTAGTTGATTACAGAAACAATACGGTTGGAATCATGTCTTACTGGTCAGAAGACGGTAAGCAAACTGTTGTTAACGGAAACGGTACTGTTTTAGAAAGATATTTTGACGGAGCGAAGAAATTGGAGTATCCTGTGGTTAATGGAAGTAAAACGGGTACAGCTATGTCATGGCATCCAAACGGAAGATTGATGTCTAAGATCGATTTTAAAGAAGGTTATAAGTCTGGTCAATACATGGTTTTCTTTACGAACGGACAATTAAAAGATTCGTCTAATTATGAGAATAATATCCAGCATGGTGATTTTGTAACCTACTTAGAGGATGGAGCAATAGAGACTTTAGGAAATTTCAATAAAGGATTTGAATCAGGAGATTGGGAATGGTACCAAAACAGTAAGCTTTACATTACTGGTCAGTTTGAAAAAGGATTAAGACATGGGGATTGGGTGTATTATTACCCTAATGGACAAGTAGAGCACAAAGCGATTTTTGAAAAAGATAGAAAGGCCGGTCATTGGACATTTTACTATGAAGACGGAAAGGTTTTCAAAGAAGGTGATTTTAAAGATGACTTAAGAGAAGGTTTGTGGACAATCAACTTTGATAACGGTCAGAAGGATCAAGAAGGTGAATTCTCAAAAGATAAAGAGAATGGAGAGTGGACGTCTTGGTATAAGAACGGACAAATGAAAGATCAAGGTTCATTTAAAATGGGAGTAATGGATGGTCAATGGGAAGGATTTCATTTAGACGGAAATAAGAAGTATTTAGTGACTTACCAGAACGCCAAGAAAAATGGATACTATGTTAGATACTTCAGAAAAGGAATGAAGGAAATGGAAGGTACTTTCAAAGATGATGAAAGAGATCAAGAATGGACGTTTTACTACGATATGAGTGATTCTAAGTATAGAGTTGGTTCATACTTAAATGGTAAAATGGAAGGGACTTGGAAGACATACTTCAGAGAAGGTGGAGAAATGTTAGAAGAGAACTACAAAACAGGAAGATTAGAAGGTGACTATATCAGATATTACATGGGTGGTCAAGTTGAGTTTAAGTGTAATTACGCAAATGGTTTAAAGCACGGAACGTATATTCTTTACACTAAAGAAGGAGAAGTTCACGTGAAGAAGAAGTACAAGTTCAATCAAGAGATAAAGAAGAAGTAAGGGTACTACCCATTCGGAATGCAGATGCCGGGTAGGTCTTTTAGTAGTGATGAGTATAGGTATGGGTATCAAGGTAGTGAGAAGGATGACGAGGTCTCTGGAGCTGGAAATAGTTATACAACCTTCTATAGACA
>CBFIFL010000062.1:0-12656 GCA_965661855.1 Flavobacteriales bacterium | reverse complement strand
CATTCCTGAAATCTCATACATTTGAATTCCTCCATAAATCTCCCCCATCAGTAAATCCCATTGTCCATCATTATCCAAATCATCTATACATGGTTTTAAACGAACGGCTCCATAGTTCACTGAGTCTAGTAATTCAAAGTCTCCAGTTAAATCCGTTTCATTTATCAAGAAAGTGTATAATATACTTTCCTCTCCACCGACATATAAAAGCAATGAATCATTCTTTTGCTTAATGAATGGAGAGCTGTAACCTCCACAACAAAACTCCGATACATCAACTCCTCCAAATACACTTAACTTAAGACTGTCTACAAAATGAGCCGAGCTTTCATCTCCTAAATTTTCATAGTATGACAGCTCTCCTCTTTTGTCTCCTGATATAATATCCAATAAAGAATCTCCATTTACATCAAACAGAAACGGTGTGCCATAACCTTGTAAATCAAGCTCAAAGTAATCGGCAGAAAGTAATTCAAGGTTTAAGGGAGAATTCGCTCCAGCTGTGTTCTCAAAGTAAAAGACGTCTCCAGGTTGATCTGATACAAGCATGTCGTAATCCCCATCGTTATCTAAATCACCAAAAGTAGCATGAGCGCCAACTAGACCAAAACTTCTAAAATCTAGATAATTGGTGTCAACTATTTCAAATACCGGTTCATTAGCATTTCCAATATTCTTTAAGAAAGTAATGTTGGAAAGCATCTCTTCGTTAACAAATTCAGATTCATTGAAAACCAATATATCCTTCAGGCCATCAGCATCTACATCAATTACAACAGGTTGAGATTGATATCCAACATCTAACATTTCACCAACTAAAAAATCATTTTGAACAAATTCGAAATTAGGATCATTACTAGTACTAGTATTTTGATAGTACCAAACGTTTCTTTTATCAATTGAAAACCCTGATAAATTTGGACTTACTAGAATGTCTTTAAAGCCATCGTTATCTACATCGATGTTATATGCAGCAGGAAATACTGTCATTTCTAAAGCTCTAGACTCCATAGGGTAATCACTTCTACTAGAGTCTATTAATGAAGTATTATTATCGCCTCCATTTCGAGCGAAAACTAAATTAGAATAGGAAACATCTCCAATAGCTAAATCCATATCCCCATCTCCATCATCGTCTAAAGCCATTATTGTAGAACCTCCATGTCGAGCTCCTTGACTAGGACTTAAATCATCGCAACTTTGATTTAGGTTCAATTCATTTGTCAATCCATTCTCAGCAAATTGCCCCCAACAAGCATCTCCAATTTGAAATTCTAAAGAATCACAAACACCGTAAAGATCCATAGAAAGGTTTTCCTGCATTTCAACGTTTACTCCACCAATGCTAAACGCAAGAATATCCAAGTCTCCATCTCCATCAACGTCTACAATAGCTGGAATGTCAACTCCGTTCACAAATACGTTTATCGGACCATTAACACTTTCTGTAAACAATAAAGTCTCTACTCTTTCAAACGATAATTGGTTGTTTTCGGAAGTGTTTTTGTAAATACTGATTCCTCCACCAAATTCACTCCAACTAAACATATCATTCTTGCCATCGCAATTGTAATCTTTTAGAATAGCCCAGTTTCTTGTAAAAGGTAATTGATCAGCATATTCGGGAGCAAACTCATATACCCCATTATTCCAGATAAAAGTTTTAACTGTAGCATCCCAACCTCTTTCAAAAACGTAAAGATCTTTTACTCCATCAAAATTCAAGTCAATTTTTGAAAACTGAGGAGCGTTAAACCCTCCAGACCATGCAAGGTCAAGGGTGTCATTATTAAATATTAATGGGTAGTGGGTTCTTTCTGTCTGTGAAATCAAACTAGTTGAAATTAACAGAGAAAGACATATCAAAAGGTAATTCATAGAAAACAAAAAAGGGTACCCATTTTTGGATACCCTTTTAAGATAGGAAATATTATGCTTATGCGTTAGCAGAAACTTTAGGAGCAGCTCCCATAATCTCTTCATTTGCATAGTCTGAAAACTGTTCGAAGTTAGCAACGAATTTCTTCGCTAACTCATCAGCTTTAGCGTCGTAAGCTGACTTATCAGCCCAAGTTTGCTTAGGACTTAACAATTCATTAGGAACGTTAGGACATTCAGTTGGCATTTGAACACCAAATACTTCATGCGCTTTAAATTCAACGTTATCTAACTCACCGTTTAATGCAGCAGTAATCATTGATCTTGTGTAAGATAACTTCATTCTACTTCCAGTACCGTAAGAACCACCAGACCATCCAGTGTTTACTAACCATACATTCACTTCTCCAGCTGTCATCTTTTCACCTAACATCTCAGCATATTTTGTTGGATGTAATGGCATAAAAGGAGCACCGAAACAAGCAGAGAATGCAGTTGTTGGCTCAGTAATACCAGCCTCAGTTCCAGCAACCTTTGCAGTATAACCAGAAATGAAATGGTACATAGCTTGACCCTTCGTTAACTTTGATATCGGAGGTAAAACACCGTAAGCATCACATGTTAAGAAGAAAATATTTTTAGGAGCAGGTCCGTTAGAAGGCTCCATGATGTTATCGATATGATCAATTGGGTAAGAAACTCTAGTGTTCTCAGTAATTGAACCATCCATGAAGTCAACTTCAGAAGTACCTTCTTTGAAAACAATGTTTTCTAAGATTGCACCGTGCTTAATAGCAGCATAAATCTGAGGCTCTTTTTCAGCAGTTAAGTCGATACATTTTGCATAACAACCTCCTTCGAAGTTAAATACAGTACCATCAGCCCAACCGTGCTCATCATCACCAATTAATTTCCTGTTTGGATCTGCAGATAAAGTAGTTTTACCAGTTCCTGATAAACCAAAGAATACAGCAGTATCTCCTTTTTCACCTACGTTAGCAGAACAGTGCATAGATAACACATCTTTCTGGTGAGGTAAAACAAAGTTTAATACAGAGAAAATTCCTTTTTTGATCTCACCAGTATAACCGGTTCCACCAATAATGATACACTTCTTAGTAAAGTTAATTACAGCGAAGTTATGTTGACGAGTTCCGTCTTTTTCTGGATCAGCGTGAAAACCAGGAGCGTTTAAGATTGTCCATTCAGGATCAAAGTTTAACAATTCCTCTTTGCTTGGGTTTAAGAACATGTTTGATGCAAACATATTTGACCAAGGGTACTCATTCACTACTCTGATGTTTAACTTATACTTTTCATCAGCACAAGCGTAAGCATCTCTTACAAAAACCTCTTTACCTGATAGATATGCACACATCTTATCATATAAAAGATCGAATTTATCAGCGTCAAATTTAACGTTAATATCTCCCCACCATACAGCGTCCTTAGTGTTGTCATCTAAAACGATGAAACGATCTTTAGGCGATCTCCCTGTAAATTCTCCAGTATTAATTGCTAAAGCTCCAGTGTTATTTAAAACACCTTGACCTCTAACAAGTGTCTCTTCGACTAATTCAGAAGGCTCTAAGTTCCAAAATGCTGCTTCAACATTTTTTAATCCTAAATCGGCAACCGTGGCTTTTTCTGCTTTATGACCGAATTCGTTCATTTGGTTTGTTTTAAAAATTTAGACCACAAAAATAATTCATTTTGACTCGAAAGCCTTAATAATCTTATTAAAGTTTATGAACAGTTTATCGTTAGCTCTACTTACTCTAACTAGCTAGAAACTGGATTTAAGCTAAATGACTGGTTAACAATATTATGGAAAACTTTGAAGTTTGAAACAACAAATAATCAATCAATTAAGTCAAGTAATTGATTAACAATTTATAAGTAACAACAATGTGTCTTTAAGTAGATAAAATGGATGATTACTAGAAGTCTAATAATCTTTTTGGCAAAGGAGCTTCAACACTAACCATCGCTTTAGTTAAAGGATGTTTCATCTTCAATCTCCAGTTGTGCATGGCAGTCCTTTTAATACGATTACTATTACCAGGATAGATTTCATCACCAACTACAGGATGTCCCATACTTTTTAGAACAGCTCTTTCCTGATCTTTTACAACTGTCGTAGGTTTTAACTCTAAAGCAGTAAATGGTCTATCGTATGTTTTTAAGATTTCGTAATGAAAAACAGCATTTCTACTGAACTTGGCTTTCTTATCGATAATACCCATCCTTCCATTTTCGTTCTCTTTCAAGTATACATCGCAAGTCTTCATGTCCTCTTCAACCTTCCCTTCCACTACAGCGTAGTAAGATTTATAAGCTGTTTTCCAAGCTGCTTTGAAGATATCTAGATCGCTTTGCTTTTTTGTAAAAATCATATAACCAGAAACATTCTTATTTAAGTAATTAACTGGATATGCTTTTTGTTTGTTACCTGATTTTAGCATTACTAAATCAGTTACCTTTTCAGTGAAAGATTTACTTCCACCTTCTTTTGGTCTACTCGCAAATTCTTTACAAGGTTTATCAGCAATAATAATATGACTATCCTCAAATAAGATATTCACTTCATCTTGAAGCTTTTCTTCATTTATGATTTTCTTCTTCACTTTCGGACCCGTAGAAATCGTTTGTCCTGCCGTTACTTCTTTAGAAGGTATTTTCACCACCACACCATCAAGCATAACACTTCCGTTCTTGATGTAGTTTCTTGCTTTCGTTTTTGATGCATATCCCATTTTAGAAACAACAACATCTAAAAGCACTCCGTTTTCATCTACCTTAAAATCCATAACTGTAAAAAGTTTCCACAAAGATAGCAAGAAAAGAATGCTTGTCTCTCTCCTATTTTAACCTTTAATAGGTCTATAAAAAATTATTATTAGTAATTTTGCAATTCAATTTGATTAAACCAGTAGAAAATGAAAGACGCAAAGGCAAAAGATATTATCCAAAACATCATCAAAGAAGTAGAATCTAATGGTGTAACTGGTGAGACGTTAGTTTCTCAATTACAAGAACTTAGAACTTTCGCTCAGAAAGATCAAGATCCTTTAACTATCAAGGTAATCAGATTAGCATACCAATATCTTGAAGAAAACGAAGCATTCGATTTAATCGTTACTGAAGAAGAATATGTTGATGACGAAGGAAATGTTATCCAACCAGAAACTCCAGAAATGACTGATGAGGAGAACTTAATCAACTTTGTTTCTTTATTAAAGAACACTGAAAACGAATACAACAGAGAAGATTTACAGGCATATAGAGATTTATTCTACGAAGCATTGTAATTCAAACTATATCATTTTTAAAAGGTCTTGAGAAATCAAGGCCTTTTTTTGTGCTTCAAACTTTGAAAACCAAGACCTCAGACTTATCCACTTTTATCGTTAATAACTTCATGTTCATTTTCCATTCTAAAAAGAAGAAATTTTAAAAATTACTTATCTTTACCTTTTAATCTAACGCGGTGAGTGTAGAGAACGATATTCAAGTAAAAGTAAAAGACATCTTTCAGGGTTACCTGGAGGAAAAGAAGCACAGAAAAACTCCTGAGCGATTTGCTATACTTAATGAAATCTATTCGCACGCGGGTCATTTTGATATAGATTCTTTGTACAAAAAGATGAAGGACAAAAACTACCGTGTTAGTAGAGCTACTCTTTACAATACCATGGAATTATTAATCAGCTGCAATCTAGTCAGAAAGCATCAGTTTGGTAAAAACCTGGCAGTATTTGAGAAAGCACATCAAAGTAAACAACATGATCACGTTATTTGTAACAGTTGTGGTGAAGTAATGGAGTTTTGTGACCCAAGATTGCAGAAAATCATTTCAACAGTTGAAGATATCACTGGATATCAGGTAATAGATCATTCATTAAATTTGTTTGGAACGTGTTCCAAATGTAAAATCATTAATCAATAATTAGATCAGTAAGTAATGGCTGTAGACGTTTTATTAGGATTACAATGGGGTGACGAAGGAAAAGGGAAAATCGTTGACGTATTAACCCCAAGTTACGATGTTATTGCAAGATTTCAAGGTGGACCAAACGCTGGACACACACTTGAATTTGATAATATAAAACATGTATTACACACGATTCCTTCTGGGATTTTTCATGATGGTGCTATAAACATCATTGGAAACGGTGTAGTAATAGACCCAGTTATTTTCAAGAATGAAATTGACAAATTGGTTGCTATGGGGGTTGATGTAAATAAGAAATTATACATCTCTCGTAAAGCACACCTTATTCTTCCAACGCATAAGATTTTAGATGCAGCTTCTGAACAAGCAAAAGGTAAATCTAAAATTGGATCTACGTTGAAAGGAATTGGTCCAACTTACATGGACAAAACAGGTAGAAATGGTTTGAGAATTGGTGATATCGAAATGCCTGATTTTAAGGATAGATACAATGCCTTAATTGAAAAGCATAAAACATTACTTTCTCATTACGATTTTGAATACAATCTTGCTGAGTTTGAAGAGGCATGGATGACTGGTATCGAATTAATCAAGTCTTTGACTTTAATCGATTCTGAACACTACTTCCACCAATCTCAAAAGAATGGAGAAAGAATTTTAGCTGAAGGAGCTCAAGGTTCTTTACTAGATATTGACTTTGGATCTTATCCTTTCGTTACTTCATCAAACACGATTTGCGCTGGTGCTTGCACTGGAATGGGGATTGCTCCAAACACTATTGGTGATGTTCATGGTATATTCAAAGCGTATTGTACTAGAGTTGGTAGCGGACCTTTCCCTTCTGAACTAGACAATGAAGTTGGTGAGTCTATCAGAAAAGCAGGTGGTGAATTTGGCGCTACTACAGGTAGACCAAGAAGATGTGGTTGGTTGGATTTACCAGCATTGAAATACACTATCATGTTAAACGGAGTTACTTCGTTAATTATGACAAAAGCAGATGTTCTTTCTGAATTTGAATCAATTAGCGTTTGTACACATTACGAATACCAAGGTGAGAAGATTGATTACATGCCGTATGATATTGACCCTTCTTTCGTTAAGCCTGTTTACAAGGAATTAAAAGGATGGAGTGAAGATTTAACTGGAATGTCTGATATTGAAGAATTACCAGTTGAACTTAAAAACTACATTGAATTCTTAGAAGCTGAACTTGAAGTTCCAATTACGATTGTATCGGTTGGACCAAAAAGAAGCCAAACTTTGATTAGAAAAAGTGAATTCTTTGCAATTGAAGCTTAAGAATTACATAGCATATATTAAATCCCCATTCACGTCGTTGATGTGTTGGGGATTTTTTCTTTTATCTCTAGTTATTCAAGCTCAGGATAAAGAGCAAAAGTTTATTCGAATAACGAATGCTGATTCTTTAGTTTTCGATCAAAACAATAGTCAGTACCGAAGACTAATTGGAAATATTGGAATCGAACACAATGGCTCAACAATTAACTGCGATAGCGCATACATCTTAATTGATAATAATTTCTTTCATGGTTATGGAAATGTTGTTATTAATCAAGGCGATTCTATCAAAGCCTATGGTGAGGAAGTGAAATACAAGGGAAATGAGAAATCTGGAATCCTCTCTCAAAATGCTCGTTTATTTCAAGATGATTCAAAAATCTACTCTGAAAACATTTATTTCGACCAAAACCAAAACATTGCATACTGGTTAGACTTTGGTAAAATCATCCGTGAAAACTCAACTTTAACCAGCAAGAAAGGGTATTTCTATACACAAAGAGATTATTTCATCTTTAGTGACAGTTTGGTTTTAATTGATGAAGGCTATTTACTGTACTCTGATACTTTAGGATATAATCCAAACACCAAGACAGCCGATATATTTGGACCTACAACAATCATAAATGAAGGAGATACTATATACTCTGAATGGGGAACGTTTAATAGCGATACTCAGATTGGGACTTTTGAAAACAATGTGGTTATCACTTCTGACAATCAAAAACTATATGCCGATTCCGTTTACTTCAATCAGGCCGATAGTATCGGACATGCAATTGGTAACGTTAAAATTAAAGAGATCAATAATGATGTTTGGATCTATGGAGAAAAGGCTTTTCAAAATCATGCTGAAAACACAGGTGTAATTGAAGGAGAACCTTTGATGATACAAATCTTCGATGGAGACAGTTTATTCCTTCATGCTGATACCTTTAAGATTGAACAAATTGAAAACCATAAAGAAATCTATGCCTATCCTGCAGTTAAATTCTTTAAAACAGATATGCAAGGATCTTGTGATTCTCTTCACTTCTCTCCTAACGACAGTTTAATTAAAATGCTAGGCGAACCAATTATTTGGTCTGAGAAAAACCAGATTACAGGAGACACTATCTTTATTGAAACTTACGATTCTGAAATCAAACACTTGTTTGTTTTTGAGCATGCTTTTATGATTGAAGAAGTTGACTCCATTCGCTACAGTCAAATAAAAGGAAAGACAATGACTGCTAACTTTATTGAGGGAAAGATTAATCAAATCCTATTCAAAGGGAATGGAGAAACGAATTACTGGGCTTTAGATGAAGAAGATCTACTCATTGGAATTAATCAAAGCAAGTGTTCTTCCATTCGAATTAAAATGAAAGAGAATGAAATTCAAACGATTAGTTTTCTAGAGAAACCAAGCTCCATTTTCTCTCCTCCTCTTTCCACTCCTGTAGGTGATTTACTATTGAAAGATTTCATCTGGCATAGTCAGAAAAGACCTGCGTCAAAAGAGGATATTTTTAAGTAAATTTAGTAAGCGAATTATTATGATAAGAATATTAATTATATCCTTCTTGTTTATTGGTTTTGGAGCTCAATCTCAAAGACTAATTAAAAGAAGTAAGTACATTGACAAAGTAGAAATGATGTCTTTCTGGTTCTCTCCTAATTATATATTAGAAGACCAACAATATGGTATGAACTGGAAGTTGTCTTATCAAATGGAATCATTCTTAGCTATTGCTGTTCAAGGAGACTATTTCTTGACTAATAAGAACACTCATTCATTTGGAGAAATGAGATTAGAAACTGGATTCTATGCTTTTCTAATGCCTCATAAAAAACTTTCTCCTTTCGTTTATGTTGGAATTAGCAGAGGAAGATGGTGGTCAAAGTACTCTTTTGATCCAGAACTTACAGCTCAAACTACTGCAAACTTCGTTGAATTAGAGAGTTTAGATACAGAAAATTATCACGATGATCAAAGTGGTGCATTTGGTCTAGGACTATATTACGAACTAGGAAAATCAAGAGCCTTTTTAGAATATAGATATTTACCAGATGTTTACTCTAACTATGCAGGTATAGGAATGCAGTTTAGAATATTTAAAGGAAAGAAATACAAATTAAAACGAGGACGTATAAATAAGTAAGTTATGATGTTTAGAGACAATGCCTTTGAAGGTAAAACAGTAGTTATCACAGGTGGTGGTACAGGTTTAGGAAAAAGCATGGCAACTTACTATGTAAGTCTTGGTGCTAATGTTGTAATTACTTCTAGAAAGATTCCTGTACTGGAAGCTTCTGCAAAAGAATTAAACGACCTTAATAAAGGAACATGCTTTCCTGTTCAGTGTGATGTAAGACACTACGGGGAAGTAGAAAACTTATTAGCCAAAACATTAGAGAAGTTTGGAAAAGTTGACATTTTAGTGAATAATGCAGCAGGAAACTTTATCTCTCCTACTGAAAGACTTTCTCATAGAGCTTTTAACATCATTATTGATATTGTATTAAAAGGTTCATTCAATTGTTCTCACGTATTTGGAAAGCATTGGATTGAAACGAAACAAGAAAAGGCGAAGGTTTTAAGTATAGTTACTACTTACAGCTGGACTGGTTCAGCTTTCGTAATCCCTTCTGCTAGTGCTAAAGCGGGTGTGTTAGCTATGACAAAGTCATTAGCTGTAGAATGGGCTAAATATGGTATTTATCACAATGCCGTTGCACCAGGTCCTTTCCCTACTAAGGGAGCATGGGAAAGATTATTCCCGAAAGACCTTGCTGCAAAATTTGACTTAGCAAAAAGAGTTCCACTTCAGAGAAACGGGAAACATGAAGAGTTAGCTACTTTAGTTGCTTTCTTAACATCTGAATTTTCTGATTACATCAACGGAGAAGTAGTTACTATCGATGGAGGTGAATGGCTAAATGGTGCTGGTCAATTCAATATGCTTCAAAAGATTCCTAATGAAATGTGGGATCAAATTGAAGCTTCTATTCGTCAAGCAGGTAAGAAAGGATAATGAAAATAGTGTTTGTTGGTCCTGCTCATCCTTTTAGAGGAGGAATCGCTGCATTTAATGATAGGTTAGCTGTTGAACTTCAAAAGGAAGGTCATGAAATCGTTATGTATACTTTTTCATTACAATACCCTTCTTTTTTATTTCCTGGTGAATCTCAATATTCTGACTCCGAAAAGCCACACAACATTAAGGTCATTGAATCTATAAATTCAATCAATCCTTTTTCATGGTTTAAAGTAGCTCGTCAAATTAGAAAAGAACGTGCTGATCTTATCATTTCTAGATTTTGGATTCCATTTATGGGACCATCATTAGGATCCATATTGAAATGGACTAAGAACAAAACAACAAAAGTAATTTCCATAGTTGATAATCTCATTCCTCATGAATCAAGACCTGGCGACAAAGTATTAACCAAATACTTTATTAAAAGCTCTGATGCTTTTATGACCTTATCTCAAGAAGTTCAAAAGGATTTGAGAACATTTGAACAGGATAAAGAAATATGTTTTACCCCTCACCCATTATACGATCATTATGGTGATCTAATGGATAGTCAGTTGGCTAAATCTAAGTTGAATTTGAACGCAGATAAAAAGTACATCTTATTCTTTGGCTTGATTAGAGAATACAAAGGACTTGACCTCTTGCTAGAAGCATATGCGAAGTCAACAGAAATTCATGATACCGTTGACATTATAATTGCAGGAGAATATTACGATAAAAAGGAAAAGTACGACCAGATGATTGCTGATCTGGGTATTGAGGATAAAGTACATCACAGTGCAGGTTTCATACCTAATAACGAAGTAAATCAGTATTTCTCTGCTGCAGAAGTTATTATTCAGCCATATAAAACAGCTACACAAAGTGGTGTTACTCAAATCGCATATCATTTCGAAAAACCGATGATTGTAACTAATGTTGGTGGATTAGCTGAAATTTGTCCGGATGAAAAAGTTGGATATATCGCTGAAGCTAACTCCAAAGATTTATCGGTTCAAATATCAAAGTTCTTCAAAGAAGATAGTTTAAGATTCTCTGAAGGTATCAAAGATGAAAAAGCGAAGTATTCTTGGTCTATTTTCACCGACAAACTAATGAAACTATATCGTCACTTAGATTAAAACTTTATCTTAGAGCTGAGAAGAAAAAGAATGGATTCTAAGTCATTACAGAGAGCAAATGAAAAAATGAAAATTAAAGACCTTAAACTTAAGGCTTTACTTGACGTTACTAATGCTATAAACAATAACTCTACTAAAGAAGAACTATTCGATATCTATGAAGATGTATTAAGAAACAACTTAAACATCGGTAAGCTAGCGCTGTATTCACACGACATATCTTGGAAATTTCCAATTCATTATGAAGTAGATATAGCTCAATTGAAAAAAGAAGACAAGTCTGTTCTATTTGATCTAGATGAGATTACCGAATTAAGCTTAAAAACGGAAGGCATCTTCAATCAGTTTGACATAGTGGTTCCGGTTTACCATAAAACGAAAGCTTTAGCTTTTGTTTTAATTGGAGATCTTTTCGATGAACATTCTGTCATCTCTCCTATTATCAAACACCTTCCTTTTATTCAAACTTTAACCAATATCATTGCCGTTGCCATCGAGAACAAAAACATGGCTAACGAAATTATTGCTAAAGAAAGAATGAAGAAAGAGCTTGAATTTGCATCTCAAATGCAAAACATGCTTTTACCACGTAGCCTACCTACAAATCAAAATATGGACATTGATGCCTTCTATAGAGCGCATCAAGAAGTTGGAGGAGATTATTATGATTTCATCCAAATCAATTCAGAAGAATCATTATTCTGTATAGCTGATGTTTCAGGAAAAGGTATTTCTGCAGCATTATTAATGTCTAATTTTCAAGCAAATTTAAGAGCCTTAGCGAATCAAAATCTTTCGCTAACTGAGCTGGTTAACATTCTTAATCAAAAGGTTTTAGACTCAGCTAACGGAGAGAAGTTTATTACGTTTTTTGTAGCTAAATACAATATTCACGATAGAGTCATTAGATATGTTAATGCAGGACACAACCCTCCTGTTTTATTCTCAGACTTTACCGTTACTTTACTGAAAACCGGTTGTCCTGGATTGGGAATGTTAGATTACATACCATCCATTAAAGAAGGAATTATTAATATCTCTGATAATTCAGTGATATGCTGTTACACGGATGGATTGGTTGAAACAGAAAACAATTCCTTGGAAGAATACGGAACAAAGCGTTTAGCTTCAATCTTAGAAAGAAAGCAAAACTTCTCTATGAGGGAATTGAATGAAGCGATTGTAAAAGACTTAGCTGAATTCAAAGAAGACAAAGACTACTTCGATGATTTAGCTATACTAAGCGCAAGGTTTAGATAAACTCTACTTTCTTTTATCAGGCATTGGTCCACGTAAATGGATAATCAAACCATCTAGAAACTTTCTTAAAATCTGATCTCCAGCAGATTGAAACTTAGGATGGTCTTCACTCCTAAA
>CBFIFL010000061.1:0-13259 GCA_965661855.1 Flavobacteriales bacterium | reverse complement strand
AGAAAAAAGTGAACCTTAAGCTCTTTAAACCCCTATGAACAAAAGAAAGTTAGTGTCTGTATTGGGAAGTAAGTAGTCAGATGAAAGTGTCAGCTGTCAGCTTCCCCTTTTTGTATCCAGATATAATGTTACAAAATTGCATTTAATTTATACTTTGAAGGAGGTTGATTATTTAAAGCCGAAAAGCAGACTTAAAACTAA
The DNA here is from genome assembly GCA_965661855.1 of Flavobacteriales bacterium. Taxonomy (GTDB): domain Bacteria; phylum Bacteroidota; class Bacteroidia; order Flavobacteriales_C; family CBFIFL01; genus CBFIFL01. Next base: position 13,058 of record CBFIFL010000061.1, on the reverse strand, counting down.
AATTATCTTTTGCATGAGACTCAATTATAGCATGAAGCTACAACTTTGTGATTAAACAGAAAACTCATAATAAGAATATTCATCTACACGCTGTTATTCAGCATATTACAAACAATGCCTTTGTTGTAAAACAAATGAAACCATACTAAGATCTTTCTATTAATCGAAAGCGATTAAGCAATATGATACTCGATAGGAAAATTAACTGAATTAGCTATAAAACATAGCTTTCCAGCCCTTTCATGTAAATCCTTTAGTCTAGTAGAATTGGATGAATCTACAAACTCAACAACAGGTTGAAGCTTAACCGATTCAAAAGCACCTCTCCCCTTTGCATTCACTCTTAACAGTCCAAGTGGATTATCAGCATACGACTTAACCGAAAGACCTTCTTTTCTACATAAAAACAGGAAGGACATCATGTGACAAGACGATAAAGCTGACAATAATAAATCCTCTGGATTATAGAGACTATCATCTCCAAAAAACGGTTTATCCGCTGAACCTTTAAAACTAGGCTTCCCATCAATATTGATTTCGTAAAACCGATCATTTCGATGATGACTACCGTTTTCATCCCCGAGCCATTTTAAGTTTAAATTGTATTGGAATTCGTTTTTCATGGTGGGTTAAAGATAGGGTTTGTTTGACTCCTTTAAATAATCACATTCATAACCTTTCCTCCAAAGCCTTCATCTTATTTCCGCAAAGCTTTTAATAAGTCCTTCTTTTTCCAAGTGTTAATGGATTCTGCCAAATGCATACGTTCCAGACCATGAATATTCCACTCTTGTTCGAAGTGACTTGATTTACAGTACATGTATACATTGTGTTCGATGCCTTTGTAAATGGTTCCATTTCCTCCATGACAGATTAAGGCTTTTGCTTTTGGGAGAATCTCATCCAAATTCACAAAGTCCTTGGAGTAAATGTGGGGTCCTTTCAAAACTCCTTCTAAATCCCCTGCAACGATAATTTGAAACGTGTTAAAAGCGCTATCATTCAAGTACGAAACACCTTTCCAATCGCCAGAACTACCCATACTAACCACTATCCATGGTTTAGCGTGATCAAGCTGATCTATTAAATTCGATTCGTTTTGATTTACCACAGTATTTAGTGGACCTACCACTTCGTAATTATCCGGTAAGTCTTGCTGAGGAAACAAAGTTAATTGGTCGCAAATGTAATTTCTATCCCCTTCTATTTCATCCAGATAAGAAGCTACCTTTTTGAGCTGATATTTATCGCGAAGGAATTTAAACGGCTTGTGAACCTTTTTAAACTTCACTCCTTCTGCAAAACGAGTAATCCTTTCGCCCAGCTTTTTTGGCATCAATGATACAATTCTGTAAGCTGGATGGGTTACGGATACCTTTCTGGTAAAGGCATAATATTTACTCAGGTATCCATTCATAAGAGAATGATACGGAACAGCATTATAGGCTGCTGCCATTTTCAAAGTGGTTGCTACATCTCCTATAACCAAATCAGGTTTTAATTTTTTAATCACCTCAACCTGAGATAAAAAGACGCGTTCAAGATCCTTGGTATTCATCCAAGAAAAATCAAACTTACGCGTACACTGCATCACATAAGCAGGATCAAAACTTTCAACGTCAAATACCTGAAAACCTGCTTTGGAAACATGACTGTTGTAATTTCGAGATGAGGCGAAATAGACCTCGCTATCTGGAAATCTTTTCATCAACTCTATGCATCTCAAATAATGAGACATTAAATCAAAGGGAAATACGAGTATTCGCTTAGGATTGCTCAAATCGTTCATTAAACTTCTCGTATAAAGTAACAATCAATAAGACCAAGAACATTCCGTAAAAAACATCTTCAACAGGAATAGAAAGAAGTCTGAAACCAATATTTTCTGCATCATTATACCAAACAATTGGCGTATCAAAACCTGTACCTGTTAGCAAACCATTTACAATTACAAATGGAATCAACAACACTGAATAAGTCATGAAAAACCTACCAATCCATTTCGGACGCGCATAAAACTTGAGAAACAAGAGTAGGCCTAAAAACCCAACACTCGTTATAAACGTGTATTGTCTGTCATAATAAAGGATGGCCGAAATCGACATCAAAAGGATTAAAGCATTCATTACGTACTTTCCGAACAGAACAAAATCACTTTTAAACCAAATTTTAGAAAAGCAATGATAGGTAAAGACACATGCGTACGGTATACAAAGAAAAAACAGGTATTCTTCCAGAGGTAAACTGAATAAATCGACTCCTATCAAATAATCAGGAGTAAATCCCCAAACACCATTGAAAGTGAAGATACTATCCCAAATTAAAAACGGAATACTCGAAATCAATACCGCTAAAGCAAAGGCCTTCCACTTTTCATTAAACCGAAGTTTAGAATGAAAAGAATAAATGAAAGGAACGCTTACAGCTCCAATATCGATTAATAAATACTCCATTTAACTTTTAAAATATTTCAAGGGAATCCACAGTAAACCAAAACATTCCCCTCCTTCTTTACCCAAATTCTTATGGTGTAATTTATGCACTCTTCTAACTGCTTTCAGGTAGTTAGAATTAGAATTCCTCAACCATTTCAATCTTCTATGAATAAACACATCATGAATCAAAAAGTAGGTCATTCCATAAATAGAAATTCCAGCTCCAACCATCACTAACATGGATTTAGACATAAACAAACCCATCACCAGACTTGTTATACCGGGAGCTGCAAAGACCAAAAAGAAGTAGTCGTTTTTTTGAAAAAACGTTTTCAAATCAGGTCGATGATGATCTTTATGCCATCTCCATAAAAAACCATGCATGATGTATTTATGCGCATTCCAAGCCACAAACTCCATTGCTAAAAAGGATGCAATTAAAACCAAGATATTCAATACATAATCCATCTCCTTATCCTACTTTATATAGATTCTCAATCTGTACAGTGCTGCTCAAATCCATATGATCCAACACTCTTTGATAACAAAGCTTAAACCATTCGGTGTAATGCTTTGGATTCTTTTCAACGTCGGCATGAAGCTCTGCTATAGAAACATATTTCCATGCTTGAACTTCCTCCGGATTAGGAAAAGGAATACTATCACTTATTCCGTAAACCACATGATCAAATTCATGCTCGGTTAAACCATTCTCAAGCTCTGCCTTGTAAACAAAAGAAAACAATTCAAACATATCTGCCTGCATGTGCATCTCCTCTTTCAACCTCCTTTTCAAAGCAACTGCTAAATCTTCTCCAGATGCAGGATGACTGCAACAAGCATTGGTCCATAAACCTGCAGAATGATACTTTCCTTCTGCACGCTGATGAATCAACATTTCTCCCTTTGAATTAAAGATAAAAATGGAAAAAGCACGATGTAAAACACCTTCTTGATGAGCTTGCAATTTCTCCATCGTACCAATCTCTCTGTCTTCCGTATCAACCAATACTACTTCATTGTAATTTATCATAACTCACTCCTTTCCTTCACAGTAACCGAATTCGATTCTATGAAATAATTCTTAATCTTTAATTTTAAGTCTTGATCTTTCACACCCTTCCAGGTAGCTAAAATCAGCTTTTTATCTTCTGATATATTCGATCCGTAATTCAACATGGAAGGTGCATTCTCTTGAATACAGAACCTCAAAAAACGAAGCTCTATGTTATTTGAATCGCTGGCTATAGCTTGTTCAAGAAAATCTTTCCCGGTGTTAAAACTCGAGAGTTTTACATACGGATTCCAAGAATACTTTGCTTGTAGCATATACGCCATTCCTTTATATCCAAGCAAGACACTATTCGTAGACACATCCATACTATTCATCTCCTTGTAAAAATCATCTGCCGCAGACTCTTTAACCGCAGACTGATAATACTTTGTGCGAACCTCAATAATTGAAGATGCTTGCATTAACAAAGGCAGAATCAGTATAAGTAATAGAACAAATCTCATTACGCTATAATAAGTTTAATTGATGACGCATTAATGAATAAAACATTAAGCTTATCTTTTGCGAATTCGGAATTCGAATTCTCTCTGTCAAGACTCTACTCGCCGGCACTCTCTTAATTTTTTTAAACAACCTGTAGTAATAGATATATGCCAAGTAAACACCCTTTCTTGAACTTCTTGGTAACTGACGAATTCCTTTTAAAGCCTCTTTAAAATCTTCCTCTACTTCTTCTTCTATTTTTCCTTTGTCTTCATTAGAAAAATTCTGCATGCTTACTCCAGGGAAATAAGTACGACCTAATTCTTCAAAATCCGCTTTAGCATCCCTTAAAAAATTCACCTTTTGAAATGCAGCTCCTAAACGCATAGCTGATGGCTTCAATGATTCATAGGTAGCTGTATCTCCATTTACAAAAACACGCAAACACATTAAACCTACTACTTCCGCAGAACCTAGTATATAGGTGTCGTATTGACTTCTATCATAAATAGATTTGTTCAAATCCATCTCCATACTTTGCAGAAATGACTCAATCAAAGACCATTCAATATTGTATTGGTGAACGACTTCCTGAAAAGAATTCAAAATTGGGTTTAAGCTGATTTTATCTTCAATCGCCTGAACTACATTTTGCTTTAGTTCAATGAATAATTCCTCTTGTTTATAACCTTCAAAACTGTCCACTATTTCATCTGCAAGTCTAACAAAACCATAGATTCCATAAATCGGAGCATGAATACTCCTATCTAAAAACCCTATCCCTAACGAGAAGCTAGTACTGTATGCTCTAGTCACTGCTTTACTGCATGATTTAGACACGTTATCGAATATACTTTTCATACTAAATTGATTTAAGTTCTTTTATAATTTGATTGGCTACTACCTGACCAGAAATAAGTGATGGAGGAACACCTGGACCTGGAGTCGTCAGTTGTCCGGCATAAAATAGATTCTTCACTTTTTTACTTTTGATTTTAGGCTTAAGATTAGCCGTTTGCATTAGCGTATTCGCCAATCCGTAAGCATTCCCTTTATAAGCATTGTAATCTGATTCAAAATCTTTCACACAATAACTCTTTTTGTATTCAACATGATCTCTTACACTCTCTCCAAGATATTGCTCAATTCTAGTCAGTAATTTATCGTAATACTCCTCTCTTAACTCTTCTGTATCCGTTAAACCGGGTGCAATTGGCATTAGAACAAACAAGTTCTCTTTTCCTTCAGGAGCAACAGATGGATCTGTTTTAGAAGGACAACAAGCATAGAATAGAGGCTTCGTTGGCCATACTTTTGATTCGTAAATTTCTTTAGCGTGCTGATCTAAGTTTTCATCAAAAAATAAATTGTGATGCCTTAGCTTATCCAACTTCTTACCAACGCCCATATAAAACAAAAGACATGAAGGAGCGAAAACACGCTTATCCCAATAGTTCTCTGTATAGGTTCTAAACTCTTTTGGTAAAAGATGCTGTTCAACATGATGATAATCTGCCGCTCCAATAACAGCGTCAAAGGATTTAATCTCACCACCGATGTTTAAACCTGAAACTTTTTTATCCTTTAATAGAATCTCTTCCACGTTAGAAGAAGTGTGAATATGAACTCCATTCTCCTCAGCTACATGCTTCATCGCATCAACCACCTTAGAAAATCCACCCATTGGATAAAAGGTACCTACTTTCAGTCCTGAATAATTCATCAAACTATACAAGGCTGGAGTCTGCTTTGGCATAGCGCCTAGAAACAGAATTGGAAACTCCATCAAAGCAATAAGCTTTGGATTTTTAAAATACTTTCGAACGTGACTTGAGAATGAGGAAAAAACCTGAAGCTTAAAAAGAGATTTTATTAAATCAGGTCGAATAATTTCAGAAAGAGATAAACCAGGTTGATAAACCAAATCTTTAACTCCAACATTGTACTTAAACTCAGCCTCTTTCATAAATAAATTAAGCTGCTTTGCTGATCCTGGTTCTATTGTGTCAAACAAAGCTTCCATATCTGACCATTCAGAAGGAACGGATAAGGTCTCCTCATTAAAGATCATTTGAAAAGCCGGATCCAACTTTTTAAGCTGAAAGAAATCACTGGATTGATAACCAAAATTGTTAAAAAAACGCTCAATAACATCTGGCATCCAATACCAACTCGGTCCCATATCAAAGGTAAATCCAGCACTCGAAAACTGTCTAGCTCTACCACCAATCGTGTCATTCTTTTCATACAAATGAACATCATGGTGTTTCCCTAATACACTCGCTGCAGAAAGACCTGCGAATCCGGATCCAATAATTGCTACACGTTTTTTGTTTAATACCATAACAATAAAGTTAAACAATTGTGTTAAGCTTTTGCAAGTATTTGTTAAACATTTTTACGATTCAGATTAAACAAAATCTACAAAAAACACAGCAAATAGCTGATTACAAGCACCTTTACGTATTCGGTATAGGACAACTTATATATCAAAACTTAACGTTAACTTCGTTTATCCAAGGAGTATAAATAATTATCGATCACCAGAAAATAGCGCTAAACAATAGATTAATCTTTGAAACGATTACCTGTAACGCTGAGCACATCTTTAATTTTGAACTGAAGGATGAAGCCTTTTTCATATACGTAAATCAAGGCTATCACATTGCTATATCACCAAATGAAATCATTGATGAACCTGAAGGAAACTTAGGGATATCAGTTGGTAAATCACTTATTTTAAAAGCCTTCCCCAATAAGGACAGTCAAGAATATCCAGTATTAATCAATCGAATAAACAGAAACATTGTAGCCAACACCTTCGGTAATAAACTACCAATCAGTGCTAACCATTTAAAGAAAGAACATAGCAGGGATATGTTTACCGGTAAACCTTGTGTCATTTCTAAAAACTACGTTGACGGAATCATGCATTTTTTCAACAACAAGCATATTGTCACCGGTGATATTGCAGATTTAAAAATGAAGGAGATTCTATTTCTTTTGCTTAACAGTAAAAAAGCTAACGAGGTAGCAGCTTTATTAGAACATTTTGTAAACAAGAGAACAGCCGGTTTTAAAGAAGTTATTGAAACTCATATTCTTAATGAAATTTCTTTAAACCAACTTGCACAACTTTACAGTGTAAACTGAAAACAAATTATATGGAAACGAAAACATTCTTAGTAATTACGGCAATAGTAAATAAGCAAAATGCATCTGAAGTACCTGATTACCTAGGTAGTGTTATGCAGATATTTGGTAAAAATGGAGGAAAACAATTTGCAAGACTTAAAACAATTGACTCGCTTGTTGGAGAAGACTCTCCAGAAATGATGGCTGTCATTGAATTTGATAGTCAAGAAGTAATCAGTGAAATGATTAAGGGAGAAGAGTTTAATGCCTTAGCTGATCAACGAACCAGAGTTTTTTCTAAACTAAACTTAATGATAAGTCAAAACTTGCAGTAAGATGCAGGTATATAATAAATAACTACTATTGAGGAAGGTGGATATTTTCAAAGTAATACTGATCACTTCAAAACTTCCACTCTTTCTCTCAGGTAACGCAACGATTGTAATCCGTTAAGCTTTTCTATGAACCGCCTTTCCTTTACAAAAAACAAGGCTGGTAATTTTTGAACCTTAAACTCACTAGCAATCTCCTCTCCTCTTTCAACGTTTATTTGAACAACTTCTACTTCACTTTGATAATCTTTACTGATAACCTCTAGCAATAAATGCATCGTTTTGCAGTCGGAACAAGAATCCGAGTAAAAATCAATAAGTACCAGCTTATCTCCATCTAAAATAGAATCCAAAACTGCTAAACTTTTAATGTCTTTCATTACCAGGAGCTAAAATGATATCCTTAATACAAGCAGCTAAACTATCGATTTGTTTTAACTTTATAGCTACTCGAAACAATTCTCTGTATATGGCAAATTCTAAATTTGATAGTGGTTTTAGTAAAAAACCAGGTCGACTTGAGCGAATGATCAACAAGGATGGTAGTTTTAATGTGACTAAACTTGGAACTAAATTCTCAGTAAGGGATTTGTTTCAGTATTTCATCAAACTTAGATGGTTTCAATTCAATCTTTTAGTCATAGGGTTTTATTTTGTCATCAACATTCTATTCGCATTGGTTTACTGGCTTTTCGACTGTAGTATTATCGGGTCTGACCCAGAAACACACGGCTTTTTAACCAGTTTCTTTTTCAGTGTTCAAACCTTTACTACTCTAGGTTACGGAACTTTATCTCCAGGAGATATCACAACCAACCTTATAGCTTCATTTGAATCTTTTGCCGGCTTATTAAGCTTTGCACTAGCAACAGGGCTACTCTATGGAAAATTCTCTAAACCAAGAGCACGCATACGTTTTTCACAAATCGCATTAATTCGTCCGTTTAAAGAAGGACAGGCATTGATGTTCAGGCTAGCAAACGAACGAACAAATGTTTTAACAAATATGCACGCAAGAGTGATAGCAAGTTACTTTGATAAAGAAACAGGTAAAAGAGGCTTTAAAGAACTAAGCTTAGAAACCAGTGAAATTCTATACTTCCCACTGAACTGGACGGTCGTTCATGAAATTAAAGAAGACTCCCCTTTTTATGGATTAAGCCATGAAGAAATCATTGACCAAAACTTTGAATTATTGATTACCATTAAAGGTTATGACGATAGCTATAGTGCTGATGTTAGAGTACAATCATCGTATACCGCTGATGAATTCACCTTCGGAAAGACCTTCATTCCAACGTTTCATTACAATGAAGAAGGTCAAATAATCATGGATATTGATAAATTGGATGCTATTGAGGTGTAGTTCTATGCCCCAACATTACAATGCATTCTGTGAATCTCATCAATTTTATCATAAACATCTTCAGAAAGATTAATTTCTGTTGACTGAATGTTTTCTTCCAATTGAGAAAGACTTGTTGCTCCAATTATCACTGAAGAATTCCACTTTCTTTCGGTAACAAACTTGATGGCTAATTGTGAAGGTGTAACTCCTATTTCATTCGCTAAAGCAACATACTTTTCTGTAGCTTGAACGGCATTCGGATTTAAAAATCTTCTGAAGTTTCTAAACTCAGTAAGTCTAGCCCCAGGTACTTCACCCTGAAGGTATTTACCACTCAATGCTCCGAAAGCCAGTGGAGAATAAGGTAGATTACCGATATTCTCTCTTAAGCAAACTTCAGAAATACCAATATCCAATGTTCTGTTTAAAAGGTGATATGGATTCTGCAAAGAAACCGGTCTAGGTAAATTATGTTTTTCCGCTAATTGCAGGTATCTCATAATTCCCCATGGAGTTTCATTCGACAAACCAAAATGTCTGATTTTACCTTCTTTTTTAAGTCCGTCTAAAACCTGAAGAATTTCTAAGAAATTATCCGTCCAAGGATCATTTACATCATGCTCATATTCCGATTTATCAAATCTATTCGCTTTTCTTTCAGGCCAATGCAATTGATACACATCAATATAATCCGTTTGAAGTCTTTTCAAACTTCCATTAACCGCCTCATGAATCTCTTCTTCATTGTATTTCGCCCCGTTACGAATATGTTTGTAACCTGGTCCTACTACTTTGGTAGCCAAAATTAAATCATCTCTTTTCCCAGTCTTCTTGAACCAATTACCGATAAACTGTTCCGTTGTTCCTTGTGTTTCACCTTTAGCAGGCACCGGATACATTTCTGCAGTATCTATTATGTTAATTCCGTTTTGTGTGGCGAAATCTAACTGACTAAAAGCTTCTGCTTCTGTGTTTTGCTGACCAAAAGTCATTGTTCCCAAACACAACTCACTAACCATTAAATCCGAATAGCCTAACTGATTTCTCTTCATAGTATAAAGATAACCACTAGTATATTGATTTGATTAAGCTTAAGATAAATTAAGCTTTACTCTAAAGGGAACTTAACTGAATACGGCTTCTCTTGCCTGAGCTTTTATCCTTACCGAACTTATATCTTAGACTAACTTCATGAGAACCCCAGTAGCCATTGCCAACTTCGATATGGTATAATCATAGCTGTAGGCTAATCCAAAAAATCTATGTAATCTGTGGACAAAAAATTAACCCGTATTTATATGAATTTAAGATTAGTCTAAAATACTGATTGTTCAGGCACCCGCAGAGGGAGCCCCTACGATACTCGTTAACAAATTCTGGAAGGGGCTCCCCGAATTAAATCCAACTATCCATGGTTAAAAACTATGCGATCCACAATGCGGATCAACTTTGGGGAGGAATAATTTTTCTACCATTATGTATACCGCGATGCGGTTTGACCAACACTGGTAAGATGACTGTATTTACTAAACAATAAAAAATCTGTGGAACCTGTGAAATCTGTGGTTAAAACTCTATGTGATCCTTACTTTTGTTTACTAAACTACCTCATCAACACATGAAAGACTTCTTAAACACTTCAGATACTAGTATTATTGAAGATTATATTGGTAAAGCCTTTTAATTTTCCGAAAAAATTAAGCTTAAAGGAATTGGTTCACCAAGAAGTATTTATTTGGAAGGATCTGAATTCTTCGATGAACTAAGAGTAACTAGTTATGACCTAGAGTTTGTCAACTTTAAAATATATCCCAAAGGCATCGTTGCAAGGTTTTCAAAAGGAGACCGCAAACGAGGACTAGTGATTAAGAAAGAGGAGATCAAGGCAATAAGTATTATAACTTCTATTTTATTAACCAAACCTCTAAAAAGGTCAATACCCATGATACTAAGAGGCTAGAGATACATTAAAAAACCAGAAGGATTTCTACATATTGAACTGAACAATAATTCCTCCCTTAGGTTCTACATTCATCCAACTTATTACAAGACGTCTTTAACATTTTGGAGAAAAGCTTGGTTAAACGACATCGTAAACTTCATTGAAAGTAAAGAGGACCCTAAAAAGGAAAATGAAAGTGAATACTTCAGTATTGTTGAAGGCTTAAGTTAAATACATCTGAATATTATTTGCTCGGGCGACCGCACGGGTAGCCCCTACCATGATTGTTAACATCACCGTAGGGGCTACCCTTCAGGCTGTGTCATAATAATCTGCAACCCCTAAAGCTTCTCCAAGTGCTGCATGATGCTTATAATTTGAATCAAATAATATAAGAGCAAAACCCTTAATTTCATCGAGAACAAATCTTAATTGTTTAATACTTTCAGAAAGTGATTTTAAGGAAGTTTTCATCGCTAAGAATTTTATAGTCAGAACTACTGCGATAATTTAAAAAAATAGTTTAACAATTTTGATTGCAAGTTTTCTCTAGGGCAAACACCACGATTAGCTTGGTCCATTGTACAGTGCTTCCTTTTTCATCCTTTTGTCAAACTAATTACACTTCCATCTGTTTTCAAAAGTGAATTGTAACGTACCTTTGTAAAAAATTATAAATCATGAAAAATTTAAAATCTGTTTTAGTTGTTGCAATAATGATGACAAGCATCTCGATGTTTGCTCAATTAAAAACACCTCAACCTTCTCCTTCTGCTGAAATAGAGCAAACGGTTGGATTATCGACTATTAAAGTGAGCTATTCAAGACCAGGAATGAAGGATAGAAAAGTTTTTGGAGAATTAGTTGAATACGATAAAGTATGGAGAACTGGAGCGAACAAAGCTACAGCTGTTGAGTTTTCTCAAGATGTTACCATTGGAGGAAAAGCGTTAGAAGCTGGAACTTATGCTCTATTTACTATTCCAGGTGAAACTGAGTGGACAATCATTTTCAACAAGAACCTAGAGCAATGGGGTGCTGGAGAATACAAGCAAGAAGAAGATGCTATTCGTTTTACAGTTAAAGCTGCTCAACTAAATGATGCAGTAGAAACATTCACCATCAACTTTAGTCATCTACATGCCAATGGTGCTAATATGAATATCACTTGGGAAAACACCTTAATTTCATTTGAAATAGAAGCTGATTCCAAGTCTCTTGTAGAAAAGCAAATCAAATCAATGCTTATCGATGGACCTTCTGCTGGGACTTATTATGGTGCTGCTAGATACTACTTAGAAAATGATAAGGAATTAGAACAAGCTTTAACTTGGATCAACATCGCTATTGAGAAAAGACCAAATGCATTTTGGTACATCCATAGAAAAGCGAAAATTGAAGCTGCTTTAGGAAACACAAAAGATGCAATCAAAACAGCTGAAAAATCTTTAGAATTAGCAAAGGCTAGTAAGGATGGTGATTATGGTTACACTAAAATGAATGAAGAGCTAATCAAGAAATGGAATAGCAAGAAATAGTTTTAAGATATATTATTAAAGAAAGAGGTTGTCTCAGAAATGAGTTCAACCTCTTTTGTTTTAGCGACATTCTGATGGTGCAGCAGTCTATCTTCCTGTATCATTAACCAATGATTAAGACAAAAATTTAAAGGGTTCGAAAGGGGGGATGCAAAAAAACTTTCGAAACTCCTTAAGAAGCCTGTAAATTACTCCTTATTAGACTTGCTGAAAAATTGAATGATAAAACCAAATAAGATTACCAATACACAGCCAACAACATTGTACCACAAATAACCCATGGTTAAAAAGCTAGGAGCTATTTCATTCGCATTTAAATAGTGAATTAATATTACCACTATCTCTGCTAAAATAGCTGCTATAAAAACCGCATTACCTTGAATTCTCTTGAAATAGAAGGCAACTAAAAAGATCCCTAAAATAGTACCGTAAAAAATTGATCCTAATAGGTTAACTGCTTGAATCAAATTTTCAAATAAAGAGGCATAAGTTGCAAATAGTATCGCCAAAGCTCCCCACATAAAAGTAAACCATCTAGAGGACTTCAAGTACTCTAAATCACTTCCGTTTTTCTTTATAGATCTCTTATAAATATCAACGGTTGTTGTTGATGATAAAGCATTTAACTCTGAAGCGGTTGATGACATTGCAGCTGAAAACATAACCGCAAACAATAAACCAATCATCCCTACCGGTAAATAATCCATTACATAAGTCATGAAGATGTAATCCTTGTCATTGGTTTCAGCATCAGGACTAACTTTTTTGACTAATTCCTTTACTTCCGATCTAACTAGATGACCTTCTTCCTCAAGTCTTAAAGCCTCAGT
>CBFIFL010000060.1:0-13312 GCA_965661855.1 Flavobacteriales bacterium | reverse complement strand
AATGTGGCCTTCTATTGTTGTAACTGTCTACAGCATGGTCAATTAGTTGTTTTAAGTCTTTTCCATTGTTTGCTTTGATAAATAAGTATTCCTGCTTTAGTATTCCGTTAATTCTTTCTGCTAGTGCATTTTGATAGCAATCGTAACCATCCGTCATTGAAGGAGTCATTCTGTTTTTACTCAGAAGATCTTGATAAAGCGATGAACAATACTGTAGTCCTCTATCAGAGTGATGAACCGTTTTTTTGCTTGTTTTCTTATTCTTTACAGCCATTTTCAAGGCTTTAGCTACATTCTCACTACTCATATCATCACTTAAGTGATACCCCATAATCTTGCGACTATAGTCGTCGGTTACCAGAGATAAGTAATGTGTTTTTTCTCTGGATTTAATATAAGTGATATCACTTACAAAATACTCCTCTGGTGAAGCACTCTCAATACCTGTATACAGGTTGGGATGTTTCCTAAGCCAATGTTTAGAGTGAGTTGTCTTAGTATAACTTCTCTTGGGTTTGATAAGCATATGCTCTCTTCTTAAGTAGCTAAATAAAGCGTCTCTACCGATTTTAACCCCTGAGGATATAAAGCTTGTCTTTAGCAGATAATGAAGCTTTCTAGTTCCCACACGTGGCATATCCATTCGCACCCTTTGAACATGCTTCATTACCTTTTTTAACTCTTGTTCTCTTTTAATTAATCGCTGTCTTGATTGGTAGATGCCTTGCCTACTAATGCCAAGTAATCGACAAGATTTGGATAGACTTATCTCTTTCTTTTCTTGCTTACTTCTGATAACCTGGCTAAATACTTTTTTTTCGTACCTGGAGCTATTTCTCTGTCTATTATATCCAAAGCTTCTTCCTTTAGCTCGTTTATTAACCTCCAGTCTTCTACTTCTTTTCTTAAGCGCTTTAACTCTTGCGCTGGGGTTTCTTTTCCTTTGGCCATGTAATGAGGATTACTGTTATTCCAGTCTAAGGTACCATGTTTTCTAAGCCATGTCAAGACCGTACTTCGTCCTTGAATTCCATAATGCTGTTGAGCCTGCTTGTAAGTGTATTCGCCTTTTTCTACTTGGCTTACTACTAACAATTTAAAAGCCATTGTATAATCTCGTTGACTACGCCTTTTAATTGATTCTTCTTCGTTTTCCATAATAAGTCGTTAATGTGTCAACTTATTTTAGGACGGGACATGATATAAAATTGAAAAGCCTCGGTTGTTACCGGGGCTTTTTTGATTTTGAATGGTGTCGAATAATCTCCTGTTATTTAAGATTACTATTTATCGAGTATCGTAGGGGCTCCCCTTGCGGGTGCCCGAACCACACACAAAAAATCCCGACTAAATCAATAGCCGGGATTGTTATATTTTCAAAATAGGGTTGCGTCCCCTATTACTCCAAATAGCCTAAGCCATCAATTCCTCAATCTCCTCAACAGTAATCGGAATATTCTTCATTAAGTCAACTAAACCATTATCAGTAACTAAATAGTCATTCTCAATTCGGATTCCCATATCTTCTTCAGGGATGTAAATTCCTGGTTCAATTGTGAAAACCATTCCAGCTTGAATAGGAGCTAAACGATCACCTACATCATGAACATCTAATCCGATATGGTGAGACGTTCCGTGCATGAAATACTTTTTATATGCTGGCCATTTCGGATCTTGGTTTTTAACTTCTTCTTCAGAAATTAAACCTAATCCTACTAATTGATCAGACATATATTCACCAACTTCTTGATGGTATTGCGTTAACGTTTTTCCAACAACCAATAATTCTTCAGCTTTTTTCATTACCCTTAGAACCGCGTTGTAAACGTCTTTTTGTCTGTTTGTAAACTTACCAGAAACAGGAATCGTTCTTGTTAAATCAGAAGCGTAGTTTCCGTATTCAGAACCGAAATCCATTAATAACAAATCACCAGCTTTACACTCATCATTGTTATCTACATAATGCAAACAACATGCATTTGCTCCACTAGCAACAATAGGCGTATAAGCGTGTCCGTTTGCACGGTTCGATATAAACTCATGAATTACTTCAGCTTCTACCTGATATTCCATTACACCTGGCTTAACGAATCCTAGCACTCTTCTAAACGCCTTATCAGTGATATTACAAGCTTCTTGCATTACCTCGATCTCATGCTGATTTTTAATCGCTCTTAGATCTCTTAAAACAGGAGCTGCTCTTAGAATATCATGACCAACATACTCTTCCTTTAGCGTCTTGATAAACCTTCTGTCTCTCGTTTCTACTTCTGTAATTGCACGATCATTTTCGTTCGTATTCAAATAAACAGCAGAACATCTATTCATTAATGATTTATAGACATTATCAAAGTCTTCTAACCAATAGATTGAAGAGATTCCAGAAGTTTCTTCAGCTTCAGGCTTCGTATACTTATGTCCTTCCCAAATAGCAATGTGCTCGTTGGTCTTTCTCAAGAAAAGAACTGCTCTCATGCTTTCCAAAGGGTGATCAGGGTAAAGCAATAAGATACTTTGTTCTTGATCAATTCCACTTAACCAAAAGATGTCAGAGTGTTGACGGAAAACGTAGAAACAATCTCCGTTTCTAGGCATTTCATCATTCGAATGGAAGATCGCTAAAGAGTTAGCTTCCATTTTGTCTGTAAATCTTTTTCTATTGTCTTCAAATAGAGCTGTATTCAGTGCTTGATATTTCATAAGTGTAAATATGTAAGGATATCTAAGATACGTATTTCCAGCTGTTTTATGAGGCCATTGGTTTAGATAAATGCTTTAACCAGATTGGTTTTAAAACAAGTGGAAACCAAACGAATACATAAAGTGGAAATTGCAACCACATGATCCATTCATCTAAGTCGTATCGCAAGAAGTGAACAAAAGGTGTGTACTCCCAGTTATCGGCATTGTATTGAGTTGGAGCAGGTATCTTATAAGCATCCCAGAAATCCCAACTCCATAAATGAAATATTTCTTCAAACGAACCCCAAATTGCAATAGGTAAAAACAATAAAACGACGGTTAGTGTTAGCGCATAAAAAGCTCCCAGTTTTGATCGAATTCCTTTTGCATTGTCCTTTCTAAAAAAGTGAAGTACAAGGAAAAACTCGAGCCAATATGTGATTCCCATTCCCACACTTCTCAAGCCTGAAACAGCAACAATAATCCCTGTTATAACGGCAATAGAAAACGCGATCAATGCAGCAATTAAAAACTCTTGCCAGGATACTTGTTTAAATATGCTTAATAAGATAGCAGCACAACCAATGATATACATGATTATTAATCCTACCTCATCGTCAAGCCACCCTAGGTTTGTATAATTTTTACTTGCTTTAATATAGCCTAGGTTTTTACGATACTCGTCAGTTAAATAATCGAGTTTAGCTATCTCTTTTTTATGATTTGAATAGTGAGGACTGTAGTTATTGTTTTGATAATCCTCCACTAATAAATCAACACTTGGTAACTGATGTTCTTCATAAGTGTACTTGTTTAGTCTGTCCAGGTATTTTTCAAACGAGGCCTTAATTACATCTATGTTTTTATAGTTTTTAAGAAAGGCTTCCATTTTAAGAGTATCCTTTCTATAGCTGTTATGATAATAATACCTGAACGCATTAATTTCTGAAAACTGAATGGGATAGAGCTTTGGCCGTTTTACTGAAAACTGGAATTCATGGTTAAAAATATGCTCGGTCTCTTCACTAAATTCATTTTTAATCCACTCTGCTTTATCCACTTTTCTTTTGTTGACTTCAATTTGTTCTCCCTCTTTAACTGCATCAATATACCTTTGGTAAGTTGCGTCGTTAGGGAAAAAAGAAAAACAAGAAAGACAACCATCATTATGTTTGGCAATCTTAAAGTTGTTTTTGCCGTGATAACCTGCATTGAAATTACCTAAACGTAAGGTCATGTAGGTTTCTGCTTCTTGAAAAGTTTCATTGTAATCATCCCAGTCAGCATCACTTACTAGGCTTGCAACTCTCGTATTAATGATTATTGAAAGGAAAAACGGAATTACCAAGGGTAAAAGAAGCTGTCCGAAATAACTAAGGAATTCGGTATGATTAAAAACCGTTTTTCTGTTTCCATAGTCTTTGTCACTATTAAATTTTACCAAGCGATAAATGATAAATAGCCACCAGAAAAAAGCAGGAATAAATCCAAGTCCAAACCACAAACCAACACTGGCTGTGTTCATTCGATTATTAGGCAGAATCATTCCAACTAACAGTACAGCAATGAGTACAAACCCAAGAACAACTAGTTGAGTTAACCAGCCATAAGACCATGCTTTTGGGTATTTCTTAGCCCACAACAGGGATGTTTTATTAAACCAATTTGTAAAGTTTTTCATCTGATTACTCGTTAAATAGTTGAATGGTACTGTCAGAAATATCTCTGAAATAAGAAATCTCCAATTGATTCTCAATCAAGATTTGAAGTAGCTCTGTGCTTGTTTTTTCTTCGTTAAATTTCACTTTGATTATCTCGTGAATAGGATCGATTTGATCCGCCCAATCTTTCAGTAATTCCATTGCTTTGTTGGCGTCATTCTTCACTGAAAATTCAACTACTTTGTATGCTCTACTTGCTATAAAATCTGATTGACTTCCAGCAAAAACAGGAGCTCCGTTTCTTAAGAATAATACCTTATTGGATATTTGTTCTACTTCATGTAATTGTTGTGAAGTAAGGATTATAGCGATTGGATGAATATGGCTTTCAGCTAAAAACTTAAGATCGCTTAATAAGTTTTGAGTTGCTTGAATATCCAGATTGGCGAGAGGCTCATCAAGGACTAATATCTCAGGTTGCCAAACCAGCATTTTAGCAAGTTCAAATCGCAGTTTATAACCAGATGAGAGTTGGCTCCATTTTAAATCAATAAAAGTGGTTAAACCCACTCGATGAATGACATATTCAACGTAAGCATCATTCTCTTCAGCTGAAACACCATGACTTGCCGCGTAATAAACTAAGTTCTCTTTTAAAGTACCACGCCATTTCGGAACTCTTTGTGGAACATAGGCAACTCTGTTTTTTCTTTTATAAATCTCAGGAGCTTCGATATCATGTAAATGGTAATGATGTACCATTTCTCCAGCATCTTTCGCTATCTCTTCTATTAACAGCTTTAAATAGGTTGTTTTTCCATTTCCGTTTTCTCCAACAATACCAACAATGTCTCCTTTGTTGATTTGCATGTCAATAGGACCAAATTGAAATGATCTTCCATGGTGGAATTTTTTGGCTAAACCATTGATTTCAATAAGCGGTTTTCCGAGCTGACCAGAATCGCTATTGGCTTCATCCATCATCGGGATTTCAGCTAAAAGAGCTTCACATGACTGCAGTAATAAATCTTTGGATTCCCCAGAAACTTGATGACCTAATAATTTAGATTCATTATAATTCTTCCTGAGGTCGATTGACTTGGAGTGAAAATTTTCATTTCGATGATAATACCAAGTAAGGTCGACTAACCTTTTACTAGCATTTTCAATGTTTTTAGCCCTAATATAGGCCTGAATTTCTTGTATCAACTGATTCTTCATTTTAGTATAGGTATTGAGTTACAAATAACGCAAAGACCAAGTAAGTATTACTTGCTTTAACATTTATTTACAAAAAAAGGGTAGCCGAACAGCTACCCTTTTAAAAATATGATTGAGATTGAATTAGATGATTAACATTGCGTCACCATAACTCATGAATCTATACTTCTCTTTTACCGCTTCTTTATAAGCTTCCATGATTAAATCATAACCACCAAATGCAGCAGCCATCATCAATAAAGTTGACTCAGGAGCGTGGAAGTTTGTGATTAAAGAATCAGCAATACTGAATTCGTAAGGAGGGAAGATAAATCTATTTGTCCATCCTTCGTACGGCTTTAATGTACCAACCGTAGAAACTGAAGTTTCGATTGACCTCATTGAAGTAGTACCTACAGCACAAACCTTTCTTTTGTTTTTCTTTGCATTGTTAACCATTTCAACACACTCTGGCAAAATTTCAATTTGCTCAGAATCCATTTTATGTTTTGTTAAATCCTCTACCTCAACAGCTCTAAAAGAACCTAAACCTGTGTGAAGAGTAATTTCTGCAAAGTCAATTCCTTTGATTTCCAAACGCTTCATTAATTGCTTAGAGAAGTGTAATCCAGCTGTTGGAGCAGCTACAGCACCTTCTTTTTTAGCGAAGATTGTTTGGAACCTTTCTTTATCTTCTGGTTCAACTTCTCTTTGATTCAAAATGTATTTTGGAATCGGAGTCTCACCTAATTTTTTCAATTCTAATCTGAAATCTTCATAAGAACCATCAAAAAGGAATCTTAATGTTCTTCCTCTTGAAGTTGTATTATCAATTACCTCAGCAACTAACGTTTCATCTTCATTGAAATACAATTTGTTTCCAATTCTGATTTTTCTAGCTGGATCAACCAATACATCCCAAAGCTTACTTTCAGCATCAAGTTCTCTTAATAAGAAAACTTCGATTCTAGAACCAGTCTTTTCTTTGTTCCCGTACATTCTAGCAGGAAACACCTTTGTATTGTTAAAGATCATTACATCTTGGTCATCAAAATACTCGATAACATCTTTGAACAATCTGTGCTCAATTTTACCTGTATCTCTATGAACAACCATCAATCTAGACTCGTCTCTATTATCTGTAGGATGAATTGCTAATAATTCTTCTGGTAATTCAAATTTGAATGCTGATAATTTCATGAAATTTCTTTAAAGAGGTCGCGAATATAAGAATAATTGCCGGGAATGCACGGTTTACTGAAATAATATAATGCTGCCAAGTGATAATAAGTAGCTTAACTTCAATGGGTTATATAAGATTGAAATGCTTGTCTTGCTAATAAAATACTGATTCAGTATATTTGCTGTCCCAATGTACAAAGGGTCACATGGCCGAGCGGCTAGGCAGAGGTCTGCAAAACCTCGTACGGCGGTTCGAATCCGTCTGTGACCTCTAGGATTAAAGCCTCTATTTATAGGGGCTTTTCTTTTTTATCCCTATCCAAGCCTAAATACACCCATCGCTTATCTTCCTTCACAAATTTAGATCGTTCTTCAATTTTTCGATTTCGACCTGCTTCTTTGAAGTGTGCAGTAAATTCTACAATGCCTTCGTTATCTAGCTCTCCTCCGTAAACCGTTTCTTTAACAACTAAGCCTTTCCATTTAACAGATTTTGCCCAATTTTCAATGTCGGTTTTATCGTTAGTAGGTCGTGTAGAACTGTGATGACTATACATTAAGTAGTCTCCCAAAGCCAATACAAAAGCAGCGTACCTGGAGCGCATTAAATCTTCAGCTGTAGTTGCCGATTTATCTAAACGATGCAAAACACCACAGCAAGTATTATAACTTTTATTTCGTCCGCACGGACAAGGTTTAGAAGGAATACTGTTCAGTGTCATACTAAGACGTATTATAAGGTTTTCATGACCTAAATACGAGTCAATTTATAAGGAGTTACAGAAGAATAATGTAGCCCCTTATGATAAACAGGCTTTTGTATGCAACCATTTCATTATTTGAGCGTTTTACGGACACAATACAAAACTAGAGACTCTGAGATATCTTATATTCATATATTTACTGGCTTCATTATCCATTGGTTTGGGTCAAACGAAAGCTAAGAAAATTGGATACCCTTTAATTACTAATCACTCGAACAGTGAATATCAAGGTAAAGTAGTAGTTAATGAAATAGAAATTGATGATCACGGTATGGTATACTTTGCTGCTGATGATCATATCTACAGGTTTGATGGAAAGAATTACTTTTCCATATCTCTTGTTAACTATGAGTCAGTTAGTTCAATTGAAATAATTAAGGATAGAATTTACTTTAATGCCGAGAAGGGATATGGTTATATCACTTTTAAAAATGGAGAGCATGAAGTGCATAATCTTATTGATGAATTTGATTTTTTGTCAACATTTAATGGAAGTAAAGAGGTTTTTGAAAAGGATGGTTTAATCTATTTCTTTTCATCTGGAAACGTGGTTACCTATAACCCAATTGAAAATACTGCAAGTTTGAAAAAGATGGAATCTTCGGTTCAGTCCGTCCATCAGGTTAACGATCAAATTTTTGTTCAAATAAAAAGAACCGAAATATTTGAACTTATAGAAGACAGTCTGCATTATTCTTTTTCATTAAAAGAAGATGGTGAGCTAATTGAGTCAAGTATTAGAGATTTAGCTAAGATCAAAGGGGAGATTTATTTAGGATTACGGTACAACGGTCTATTCAAGAAAAAGGGCAATGAAATCGAACGTGTGGAAGGGGATGTAGATTTCGACATGAAGAATAAGAGAGGTTTATTTTTCAAAAAACTTTCCAATGAGCTTTATGGTGTAATAAGTATAACTTCTGGATTGATTCTTTATGATAAAAACCTGAATAGAGTGAACACAATTTCTATTGACGAAGGTATTCTAAACAACATTGGTTTCGGTATCAACCTTACTAGAAATGGAGATTTATTGCTAGGGACTATTGCAGGCATTTCAATACTTCATATCGGAACCCCTGTGACTACAATTGACGGACGACATGGAATGCCTTCTGATCCAGTTATGGGCTTTTCAAGTGCAGTAATTCATGATAAGTTTTATTACGTAATCGGGAATACCTTATGGGGTGTTGATTGTCAAGGTGAAAATGAAGGAGAGGTAAATCCATTTTATACTATAAAAGAAGATGAACGAGTTGGCTCTTTTTTAAGAACGTATAAAGAATATTTGTATTTCGCTGGACAAGAAAGAGGCCTATACAGACTAGATGAGAATGGAAAAGTAGAGCAACTCGGTAAAATACCAGTTTATAGGATTTTGAATGTAAGCGATGAATACATTTTACTGATGCAGCGTCAGGCTATTGTTCGTTTTACAATTAAAAATAACAGGGTTGATACGCTTGTTGATTTTAAGAAGGAAAAGATCATTGTGAATTCAAATGTAGACATTGAATCCAATCAGGAAGAGGCTTGTGTTTGGATGGGAGATAAAGCAAATCAACTGTATCACTTGCAAATGACTTCTGATTTGTCAGCGATGTTGTTTTTCGAGAAGATTGGAAAACCTCAAAAAGCAATTAGAGGAATTCAAAACATTTATGGAGGAATGGTATTTAGTAACAACGATGTAGTTACTAAATATGATGCTCAATCAAAAGAGTTTTCGAGGGTTAAAGAGTTAAGCGTTATCTATAAAAATTATGAAACAAAACCACTGATTGTTACAGATAACAACTATAACATATGGATGTATCAATCCACGGTTGGTGCTCGAAAATTTAGATTAAATAGCAATGGAGTTTACGAAGAGGATGAGTTCGCGAGAGAATCTAAAAGAATCACAAAAGGTACTTGGGTTATTCTTCCTATATCTGAGAAACACGTTTTCTTTTTGTCTAATTCCAAAGGATTATATCACATAGACTATTCTGGTGTCTACCCTGATTCTTGGGAAGTAAAACCATATATCAAATCCATTAGATCGGTAAGCGGAGACACGTCTTACTTTTCAGGGATTAATACGACGAGCTCAGGCATTAGCTATTTACCTGCTAAACCTTACACTTTTGATTCTGAGAACAACAGTATAAGAGTTGATTATGGTGGAATTTATTATGGAGATCATAAAGAACTGGAGTTTAGAATTAAGATTCCAGGTATGCAAGAAGAGTGGTCTACTTGGACTACAGAGAACTACAAAGAGATTATCAATATTAGAGAAGGAGAGTATTCGATAGAGATTCAAGCTAGAAATTCATATAAAATTCCATCAAGATCTGAGACTATCCATTTCACTGTATTACCTCCGTGGTATAAAACCATATGGGCATACATTACCTATGTAATTCTTTCATTTGTTTTCGTTTTAACTATTGTTCGATTGAATAGTAGAAGATTAATCAAGCAAAAGAAGGAGCTTGAAAAGATTGTAGAAGAAAGAACACATGAAGTAAGAATGCAGAATGAAACACTTCAACAACAAACGGAAGAAATCCTTACGCAAGCAGAAGATCTAGAAACCAGTAACGAAGAGTTAAATGCTTTACTGGATAAGTACACCGTTACAAATAAGCAATTAGAGAAGAAAAACATTCAGATTACGGATAGTATCAATTACGCTAAAAAGATTCAAATGGCTAGGTTGTTACCGATTAAAAATTGTTTCATAAATGACTTTAATAAAGCGTTTATGTTGTTTCAACCGAAGGATATCGTTTCAGGTGATTTCTATTGGTATTATTCAGGAAGTGACTATGATTACGTTTGTGCGGCAGATTGTACAGGACATGGTGTACCAGGTGCGTTTATGAGTATCCTTGGAGTAGATATTTTGGAGAAGATAGTTCACAGAGGGGTTGTTGAGCCTGAGCATATTCTGGATGAATTAAGTCTGGAAATACACAATTTGCTTCGTAAGAATAATTCAGAGGTGAAGGATGGAATGGACTTAAGTATTGTTGCCATCAAGAAGGATAAGTCGATTGCTAAAGTTGCTGGTGTGCAAAACCCAGTTTATTTGGTAAGAGATGGAGAGGTGGTGCAGTACAAAACGGATAAAATAGAAATAGGAGTGGTGGGTGAATCAAAGTATTCAGCTCAAGTTATAGAACTTAAACCAGGAGATGTTTTCTATCAGTTCACAGATGGATTTGCAGATCAACGAGGAGGTCCTAAAAACAAGAAGTTCTTTTACCCTCCGTTCAGAAAATTATTACTTGAAATTTCCGGAGAGAATTTTGATAAGCAAGAACAAATCTTGAAAGAGAATTTTGTTAGCTGGAAAGGGAATACTGAACAGTACGATGATGTTTGTATTGTTGGGTATAAGGTTTCTTAGGTAGGGTTAGTCTTAACCACGGATATAAGGATTAAAGGATTTTAGTGTTAGCTCTTTCAAATGGATATCATGGAGGGAAAATCAGAGATTTTTGTTGTGGTGTTCGGGCACCCGCAAGGGGAGCCCCTACGATACTCGATAGCAAACAGTTTAACCTTAACAACTTAAACTTAGCTCCATCATTCTTGAATGATTTTGATGGAATCAACATCCAATTCAATCCTTAACCATTTGCTTAATCTATCCGTGTCTTCCGATCCATTTTCCCATTGTAAGAAAACAGTTGTAATTGTGTCTTTACTTTCAAAGTTCGAGTAGACTAATTTGTTTGAAATTCCAATTCGTTTTAAGTCTGGAAATAAAGCCTGTGCTTTTCTGTCAAGCATATTGAAAGGAATACTATCTGCCTTTAAAGAATCTAAAGTTGATTCTAAAGATTGAATTTTAGCGTATTGCTGAACAAGTTGAGATTCCGCTTGATCTAATTCTTTATTTCGCTCTTTATTAAACTGCTCATAATCGATGTCCGACATTAGCTTCAAGCTGAATTTCTGTAAGTCATAATTAGCCAATTTAGCTTGAAATTCGTCCCTTCGTTTCTCGTCAATAAACCCAGATGTAGAGATTATAATTTCTAGAGAATCTTTATTTGTTTCCACTATCGGGAAATGGTAAACTGGTCTAACTTCTCTATCCACAAATTGCTCAACACTTGTGTTAAATTGAGTCTCTTGATAGGTTGTGATAAGTGTTTTGATTGAAGGGACTAAGAAAACGACTAAAAACAGGATGAAGTAAGTTCTGATTTTTCTTTCTCTTTTTGGATCAACAAAGCTAAATCTTGGAAACTGTAAATATCTAGCAACCAAAAATGTTGCTAATGCAATAAATACCGTGTTGATTAAAAAGAGATAACCTGCTCCCAGAAAGTAGCTCCAGTTACCGTGAGCAAAGCCATATCCTGCCGTACAAAGTGGTGGCATTAAGGCAGTAGCAATGGCAACACCAGGTACTACATTGGATTGTTCTCTTCTTGATCCAGCTACAATTCCAGCAATCCCTCCAAAGAAGGCTACAAGCACATCTAAAAAATTGGGTTTTGTTCTTCCAATTAATTCAGATGCAGCATCACCTAACGGTGTTAGTTTGAAGTAAATACTGGAAGTAATTATACTTACTAATACGAAAATAGCGGTGTTCTTTAAGGCTTTGATTAAAAGACTCCAATCATTCGTTGCCATTGCCATTCCAACCCCTACGATCGGCCCCATTAATGGGGAGATAAGCATGGCTCCAATGATCACAGCAGCAGAGTTTGCATTTAATCCAATGGATGCAATAAATATTGATGCGATTAGAATCCAAATATTATACCCTTTGAATTCAACATCATCACTGATTTTCTTCAAGGTTTTTGGGTAATCGATGTCTTCACCGATTTTTATTAGTGAGCCAATAAAAGCCTTTAAATCCTTCAGTAAATTTCGAGCTGGTTTAGGAGCTTCAGGAATTGGATTCGTATCTGTTGTTGTATTTTCTTCCACAGGAATATGGTTTAATAGCTTTGAAAATAAGTATTTCTAGTGGAAGTGAGCATAAACAACTTCAGCTTTCGCTTTACCCACTTCAGCTTTCAATTCATCGAAGCTGGCTTCTTCAATTTTTTTGACACTCTTAAACTTTCTAAGTAGTACTTGGGCTGTTTTAAGTCCGATTCCATCAATATCTTGAAGAGCAGTTTTGAATGTGTTTTTAGATCTTAAATCTCTATGAAAAGTAATTCCAAAACGGTGTGCTTCGTTTCTACAATGCTGAATCACTTTTAAGGTAGTAGATGTTTTATCCAAATAAATCGGAATGGAATCACCTGGAAAAAAGATTTCCTCTAGTCTTTTAGCAATACCAATAATAGCGACTTTACCATAAACACCCGCTTCTTTTAAAGCTGAAACAGCGGCTGATAATTGTCCTTTACCTCCATCAATGACAATGAGTTGAGGTAGTTTATTTCCTTCATCAACTTGCCTTTTATATCGTCGGTAAACGATTTCTCTCATCGAGGCAAAATCATCCGGACCTTCAACTGTTTTTACCTTGTAATGTCGGTAGTCTGAATTCTTTGGTTTTCCATTTTCAAAAACAACACAAGCTGCAACAGGATTGGTACCCTGGAAGTTGGAGTTATCAAAACATTCAATACGATGAACAGGTTCTTTTAAGTTTAAATCATTCTGGATGATCTTGGCAATTCCAGTTTCTTCTTTATTTTTCTTAATACTTTCGTTTCGCTTCTTTTTGTCTAGTAAATAGTATTTCAAGTTTCTTTGTGAAAGCTCCAAAAGGTTTTTTCTATCTCCTCTTTGTGGGACCTTCATTTCAAAGTTTTTTCCTTCAATATCTACAACGAATGTAACTATAAT
>CBFIFL010000059.1:0-14084 GCA_965661855.1 Flavobacteriales bacterium | reverse complement strand
CTATGGGTAACAAATTCTGTAGGGGCTACCCTTGCGGTGGCCCGAACAAACACTGATCAAATAAAAAAAACCCATCATAAGACGGGATTTTTTATTTATTCCTATTACTTTTTTAAGCTTTATCTCTTCTCTAAAACAATCTTTCCTAACTCTTCTACCGAAGCATCTCCAAACAAAATAGATAAGTTTTCTCCTTCATTTTTCATATGAAGTATGATTTGGTTACTTGCTCCAAACTCTGCATTTAACTTCCCATCACTTACGGTGTAAGTTCCTTTTCTGCTTCCTCTTTTCGGACTCTTCATTTGAATTACTCCTTCATGCATTGAAACTTCTCCATCTATAAATAAACTAGCTATAGAAGTAATCATTGCTTCTTCCTGAGGATTTAAAGTAGCACTACCTTCAACTTGTTCTTTAAACTTCCAGTCTCCTTCTACCTTAACTGGCTCCGCTGGCTGTGCACATGCAATAAAAAAAACAGTGGCAACAACTCCTAGTAATAACTTTCTCATAATGATTTGATTGATTGGTTTTAATTTGTAACGAACTTACTAATCTACTATTGTTTCACACTATAAAACAATCAATAAAACCATAAAATCTGACTATTGAATCCATATGACATCCAATAACAGCTAATAAACATTACATTTAGTCAAACTCAGAATTATGGAATTAAATCATCCTAAACTGGTTAAACTTTTACAAAAAGCCTATTCAGCTGAAAAAGCCGCTGCATATGCCTATATAGGTCATGCCGGCTCCATAAAAGACCCCAAAACAAAAGCAGAAGTTAAGATGATGAATGGGAACACCGAAAGGAAGTTCTTGCAATCATGAATGAATACAACATTCCTATTTCTAAAATAGATGAGCTAAAGTTTCATATCATCGGTAAAGTCATTTCATTCAGCTGTTATATCATTGGTTGGTTCATGCCTCACTACTTTGCTGGAAGACTAGAAAGCGGTAACGTATGCGAATACTTCAACATGAAGCAATACTTTCATGAACTGGGAATCAAAAAACATGATCATATTCTTTTTGAAATGGGGATAAAAGAAAAGGAGCACGAAGTGTATTTCCTCAATCAAGTTAAAGACAGCAGACTATTGCCTCTATTCGAAAAACTATTTAACTGGGGTGACACGGAAAGCTTTAACGACGTTGACATAGAAAAACTTAGACCTATTGACGAATCAGATATTTATTGCAAGAAAAAATGACTAAAATGAAAGCTATAGTAATACACGAAATTGGAGGTCCTGAAGTTTTACAGATCGAGGAAAGAGATATTCCCTCAATAGAAAACGGTAAAGTTTTAATCAAAACTGAAGCTTTTGGATTAAATCGAAGTGAACTATTCACACGAATCGGGCACTCAAAAGGAAAGGTGTTTTTCCCGAGAGTTTTAGGCATCGAATGTGTGGGAACCATTGAAGATCCTGGAACTAGTCATTATAAGAAAGGACAACAAATAGCTGCTATAATGGGTGGTTTAGGAAGAGAGTTTGATGGTGGATATGCAGAATACACACTCGTTACTGAATAAATCGTTATTCCTTTTGAATCCAGTTTAGACTGGTCTATTCTGGGTGCAATTCCAGAAATGTCAAACCGCTTCAGGCTCATTAATGCAAAGCTTACAGCTAAAACCAGAGGATACCCTTTTAATCAGAGGTGGAACATCTTCAATTGGTATAACCGCTGCTCAAATAGCAAAAAACCTTGGCTGTAAGGTTTACGCTACCAGTAGAAACATAAAAAAGGCTGATGTTTTAAAAGAAATTGGCGTTGATGAAATCATAATTGATTCTGGTGAAATAGCAAATCAAGTTAGAGCTTTAAACACAAATGGAGTTGATAAGGTCCTTGAATTAGTTGGAGGAAACGGAATTCGTGATTCACTAAAATGTACCAAACAAGGAGGAATTGTTTGTCAGACAGGATATTTAAGTAACCAATGGCGAATAGATGGATTCTCTCCGTTGGGTGACGTTCCTTCTGGAGTTTATTTAACTAGCTATCAAGGAGAAAACAGCAACTTACCTCCTAGCCTTTTACAAGACTTTATAGATCAAGTAGAACGAGGTGATTTGGAAGTTAAAATTGACCAAGTTTTTCCTTTTGATCAAATAGTGGACGCCCATAGACACATGGAAGAAAATAAAGCTAGTGGAAAACTAGTAATGAGAGTCAGTTAAAACCTCAATACAACAAAAAAGCCCCGCTAAACTAGCGGGGCTTTTTAATATCTGTAGTAAAGAAACTTAAACCGTTCCTAAGTTTACCATTTCTTGCTGATACTCTCCAGCTTTCAACTTCGCTGTAATGCTTTTAAAAGCTTCTACAGTTTCGTTCACATCATCAATTGTATGTGAAGCTGTTGGAATTAATCTCAACATGATCTCTCCTTTAGGAATTACAGGATAAACTACTAATGAGCAGAATAAATTATAATTTTCTCTTAAGTCAAAAGTTAAGTTAACCGCTTCCGCTAATCCTCCTGAAAAGAATACAGGTGTAACAGCTGATTGCGTTCTTCCTAAGTTGAATCCAGCATCTCTTAATCCTTTTTGAAGAGCGTTAGCTACTTCCCAAAGTTGATCTTTTTGCTTTGTATCTCTTCTCATGATCTCTAAACGCTTTAAAGCTCCAATAACCAATGGCATTGGTAACGATTTAGCGTAAATCTGAGAACGCATGTTATATCTGAAGTAATCAATTACATCTTCGCTTGAAGAAACAAAAGCTCCGATAGTAGCAAAAGACTTAGCGAAAGTACCGAAGTACACATCAATCTCATCTTGAACTCCTTGCTCTTCACCAGCTCCAGCTCCAGTTTCTCCTAATGTACCGATACCATGAGCATCATCCACTAACAATCTGAAGTTGAATTTTTTCTTTAAAGCAACAATTCCTTTTAAATCACCTTGATCACCAGCCATTCCGTAAACACCTTCAGTGATTACTAAGATACCACCACCAGTCTTTTCAACTAATTTAGTCGCTCTTTCTAACTGCTTCTCTAAGTTCTCCATGTTGTTATGAGGGAATACAAATCTTTTCCCTTGGTGCATTCTAACACCATCAATGATACAAGCATGACACTCCGCATCATAAACGATAACATCATTTCTATCTACTAAAGCATCAACACATGATGCCATACCTTGATAACCGAAGTTTAATAAGATACTATCCTCTTTTTGTACAAAAGCAGATAACTCTTCTTCTAATTGTCTGTGATACTTTGTCTCACCAGACATCATTCTAGATCCCATAGGATAACCTAATCCCCAATCTTTCGCTGCTTTCGCATCCGCTTCTCTTACCTCTGGGTGATTTGCTAAACCTAAGTAGTTATTGATACTCCACGTTAGTACTTCTTTTCCTCTGAATTGCATTCTTGGTGCAATATCCCCTTCTAATCTAGGGAAGAAGAAATATCCGTGTCCCGCTTGTCTCAACTGTCCTAATGGACCTCTATTTTGTTTTAATTTCTCAAAAATATCTACAGCCACAATGTGTAATTTTTAATTTGATTTGCGTGCGAAGATACGCCAAATAAGAGCAGCATTCAAGTCGTTATCAGCTATCTAAATAGTTTTTATAAACACTTATTGTGGAAAAACTCCATCAACCATGGCTAAAGAGTCCATGAACGCAGTGTTATTTAATCCCAAGTTTAAGCCACTTCCTTCTAAATACGACTTCATTATCTCCGTTGGCATATTACCTGTTAAATCATCTGTTGCCATCGGACAACCACCATACCCCTTGATAGCACCGTCGAATCTTTTACAACCCGCATTTACAGCTGCAGCCACTTTAGAATCAACCGTTTGAGGAGTACTGTGTAAATGAGCTCCAAATTCAACATTTGGTAATTCAGGTACTAAGTTTTTAAACAAATAATCTATATCATCTGGATTTGCAGCCCCAATAGTATCAGATAAAGCTAAAATTTCAACTCCCATTTCAGAAAGCTTTTTAGACCACTTTATAGCAATTTCTGCATTCCATTCATCACCATAAGGGTTCCCGAAAGCCATTGAAACATAAACAACTAGTTTCTTTTTAGACTTTATAGCTAAGTCTTGTATACTTTCTACTCTTCCTAAAGATTCTTCGATAGAAGACTTTGTGTTTCTTTGTTGAAAGGTTTCAGAAATAGAGAAAGGAAAACCTAGGTAATCTATCTCTTCAAACTTACATGCATCCTCCGCTCCTCTTTGATTAGCGACAATTGCTAATAATTTTGAAGTTGTTGTACTTAAATCCAATTTGGAAAGAACTTCTGCAGTATCTCTAAGTTGAGGTATTGCTTTTGGAGAAACAAAACTCCCAAAATCAACCGTGTCGAATCCAACTTTCAACAATTGGTTAATGTATTTTGCCTTTGTATCCGTAGGAATGAAATCATGCAGACCTTGCATGGCATCTCTCGGACATTCAATTAGTTTTATATCTGACATATTATTTCAATAAGTAGTTGTTGATCTTCTTAATCATTGCAGGTCCTTCATAAATATATCCAGTATAAACCTGAACCAACTTAGCTCCTGCATCCAATTTCTCTTTTGCATCTGCACCAGTATGAATTCCTCCAACTCCAATAATTGGATATTCATCACCTAAGTTTTTATATAAATATGAAACCACTTTAGTACTTCTATTTTTCACAGGGCTTCCAGACAATCCTCCTGGCCAACCAATCTCCTCTAATCTACTTTCAGAAGTCTTTAAACCCTCTCTGTTTACAGAAGTATTAGCAGCTACCAAACCATCCAGTTTCAGGGTTTTCACTATATCGATCACATCATCAAGTTCTACTTCACTTAAATCTGGTGCAATCTTAAGTAACAATGGTTTAGGGTTGTTTTTAGATTTATTTATCTCGGAAATCTTTTTCATCAACCTCATTAAAGGCTCTTTCTCCTGAAGCTTAGTTAAGTTACCTACATTCGGACAACTTACATTAACCACAAAGTAGTCAACGTAGTCATATAATTCATTGAATACTTGTATATAATCATCGTCTGTTTGCTCAGCTGGAATTCCTGTATTCTTTCCAATATTTCCTCCGATAATGACATTGGTCTTTTTCTTCTTTAATCTTTCAACCGCTTCTTTTACTCCTTGATTATTGAATCCCATTCGATTGATCAAGCCTTCGTCATCTGTTATTCTAAACAATCGTGGTTGCGCATTACCAGTCTGACCTTTTGGAGTTAATGTTCCGATTTCAATGAATCCAAACCCTAACTGTCCTAATTCATCAAATAACTTTGCATCCTTATCAAAGCCTGCAGCTAAACCAACAGGATTAGGAAATTTCAAACCGAACACCTCTGTTTCTAAACTTTTATCCTTCTTCGTGTACATAGCCGAAAGGATGTTTTTTAGAATAGGAATATTCATCACAATTTTCAGTGTATTAAAAACAAAGTGATGAACTGCCTCTGGCTGAAACTTAAAGAATATTGGCTTGATAAATATTTTATACATCTTATTTCAATTGACTTAATACATCTTCAATGGATTTAGCACCATCGTAAAAACTTAATATTTTCTGCAAAACCCTATCAACTGTAGAATCAGGGCAAGAAGCTCCTGATGTTAAAATTATTGTTTTAGGTTCTGTATTATCTAAAAACTCACTCGAGGACTCCTCTTTTGTCTTGTAATTAAAGGACTTAATAGCGTTTTTCGATGATATTTTTTCTTCGTTGTTAATGAAGAAAGTTGGACACTTTTGTTCACAAAGCTCGACCAGGTGAGTGGTGTTCGATGAATTATACCCCCCAACAACTACAGCTAAATCGGCTTGTTCATTCAACAGCCCATAAGTGGCATTTTGATTATCATTGGTAGCATAACACAAGGAATCTCGTGTATCAGCAAAGTAATCCTTTAAATCTTGACCTTCACGAAGGTTAATAATTTCTGCTTTCAAGAACTCAGCAATCTCCTTAGTTTCAGTTGCTAACATGGTCGTTTGATTAACCACACCCAGCTTTTGTAAATCCTTTTCTGGATCGAAACCTTCTGAGTAGCAACCTTCAAAATCTTGGAAGAACGAACTAGCTTCCTTTGCTCCTTTTATATACTCTGAAAGCAACTCTGCTTCTTTTAAATCTTTTACAATTACAGAAGGTGAATTCTCAGCAGCATGAGAGAATGTAGCTCTTGTCTCTTCGTGTTTTGCTTTACCATGAATAACAATGGTATAATCGTCTTTACTAAGCTTTGCAGCCATTTTCCAGACTCTTTCAACAAAAGGACAAGTAGTATTGTACTTCCCAACAGAAGCACCAATAGATTTAATCTTATTCTCAATCTCAATCGTTGTTCCAAAGGCTGGTATGATTACAAAATCATCAGAAGTAATTTCTTCCCAAGCAATCAACTGCTTACCGTAGGTATCCATCATAAACTTAACCCCTCTATCCAATAGATCGGCGTTAACCTCAGGATTATGGATCATTTCAGACAATAAGAAAATCCTTTTTTCAGGGTTTTCTTCAATAGCTCGATATATGATTTCAATTGCATTTTCAACACCATAGCAAAAACCGAAGTGTCTGGCAATCAAAAATCTAACTGGTCCGAAATCTAATAATGTTGGAGTGAAATCCTTTTTTCTTGGATCTGAATCTCTTCGTAGAGACTTTATTTTACCGATGATTGGACTTCGATAGAAATCCGGTACATCAAATTGTTTCATACATGTAAAGTTAAGAATTATAACCTATTGTTTACCCAAGCTCAACAAGTGCTTTCGTAATTGATTTAAGGCCGTAATACAGGCTCTCTCAATGATTTTCTCTCTATTCCCAGCAAAGTAATAAGTCTGAGTTTTAACATCTTTTATAACTACAGTCCCGATGCAAACTTTTCCGACCGGATTCTCTTCTGTTCCTCCGTCCGGACCAGCAACTCCTGTTGTACTAATTGCGCACTCTACCCCTAAGGCTTCTTGAACACCAACAACCATCTCGCTAGCAACTTCCTCAGACACAACGGTATGTTGTTCAATTGTTTGAGGCGAAACATGAAGCATTTTGGATTTTATTTCTTCCCAATAAGTCACCATACTCCCTTTGAAGTAAGACGAACTGCCTGGTGTAGAAACAATTTTCGCAGCTACATTACCTCCAGTGCAACTTTCAGCAACTGCTACGAAATACTTCCTTGAAATAAGCTCCTTTGACAAAGCTTCCGCCATTGTAGTTCTTCCTTCACCGTATTTGACATCAGCCACCAAAGCACTGAGCTCATCACCTTTCTCGTCTATTTCTTTAACTACAGTACTTTTATCCCTCCCTTTCGCAGTAATTCTTAAACGAACTCGAGCTGCAGAAGGCAAATACGCTAAAGACATGTGATCAGGCAAAGAAGCTTCAAAATCAACTAAGCGTTCAGCTATTATTGATTCCCCCTCTCCACTTGTCAAAACGGTTCTATGCTCGATGATTGGCATGTGAAACTCCTCTTTTAATCGAGGAAGTATTTCATTATTCATCAACCACTTCATTTCAAATGGTACACCAGGCATAGAAACAACAATCCTTCCATCTCTGTTAAACCACATGCAAGGAGCGGTTCCTGCTTTATTAATTATTGCAGTCGCATTATCAGGTACTAAAGCTTGATCCATATTGACTTGTTGCAACGGTCGATCAAACCTTTTAAATATCTCTTTCACGTTAGCCAAACAATCCTTATTTAAAACCAACGATCCACCAAATAATTCAGTCAAAGTTTTTTTAGTAATATCATCATTTGTTGGACCCAACCCTCCCGTTACTAAAACTACTTCATTCTTTAACAAAGCATTAGACACAGTTAACTCAATTTCTGATTTAACATCTTTAATGCTTGTTATCTGCTGAACTTCAACTCCTATCTCATTCAATTTCTCTCCGATCCAAGCAGAATTAGTATCTACAATCTGACCTATCAAAATCTCTGTTCCTATAGTTATTATCTCTGCTGTCATTTACATTGGATCTACATTCACAATAACCCTTAAACTCCTAAAATGTTCATTCGATAAGAACATTTGTATTTCATTTTTTAAAGCTCCTTTCGTTTGAGAAAGTTTGTACTGCTTATCTATTTTTAAAACAATCTGCTTGTGGTATTTATTTTTTATCCTGGAAACATAAGGAAACTCTGGACCTAAAACCCTTTTAGAACCAAAAATGGCTTTTAATTTCTCAACTAAAAAAGCAGAACCAGCATTTACTAAATCTACATTTTGATGAACAATCGTCAATTGAACCATTCTAAAAAACGGTGGGTACTCAAAGTTCTTTCTTTGCAGAATCTCATTGGCGTACATATTCTCATATCGATGATCCATTACATCTCTAATAATAGAGTGCTCAGGATTATATGACTGAATAATCACCTTCCCTCGTTTCTTCTTTCTTCCCGCTCTACCCGATACCTGTGACATCAAATGATATGCACGCTCATGCGCTCTAAAATCAGGCCATCCTAATAAGTTATCGGCATTCATAATACCTACCAATCCTACATTATCAAAATCCAATCCTTTCGTAACCATCTGTGTACCAACCAGTACATCTATGTTATGTTCTTCAAAATCCTGAATAATATTTTTGTACGCATCCTTCGTTCTGGTAGTGTCCAAATCCATTCTCATCACTTTGATCTCCGGAAACAATGTTGCCATTTCTTCCTCAATCTTCTCTGTTCCAAATCCTTTCAACTTTAAATCAATACTTCCGCAATGAGAGCAGGTAATTTTAAGCTTTTCATGATAACCACAGTAATGACAACGCAATTCGTTGAAATGCTTATGATATGTCAAAGACACATCACATCTTTTACATTGCGGTATATGAGCACAAACCTGACACTCTTGCATCGGTGCAAAACCACGCTTATTTTGAAAAAGAATAACCTGTTCATTCCTTGCAAAAGATTCCTTCATTGCTTCAATTAGAAGGGAAGAAAAGTGTCCTTTCATCAACCTTTTCTTCTGTTCTCTTTGAATATCAGCGCATTGAACCTCTGGTAGCTTTATATCTCCATAACGCTTCGTTAAAGGAACATAACCATAACGTCCTTTTTTTGCATTGTAGTAAGATTCAACGGATGGAGTTGCCGAACCGAGTAAAACTTTTGAATTAAACTGCTTTGCCAATACAATAGCCGCATCTCTTGCGTGATACCTTGGTGCTGGATCAAATTGCTTAAAAGAAGTCTCATGCTCTTCATCCACTATCACCAGACCTAAATTCCTATAAGGCAAAAACATAGAAGATCTTGCTCCTAAAATGATATCGTATTTTGGATGTTCTTCATCCTCATTCATGACCGCATTCCAAACTTCAACCTGTTGATGATTGTTATAGCGACTATGATAAACACCTACTTTTGTTCCGAAGTATTTCTGTAAACGATTGATTAACTGAGTAGTTAATGCAATTTCCGGTAACAAGTACAACACTTGTTTCCCTTGATCAAGCTGTTCTTTAATCAAACGGACATACACCTCTGTCTTTCCCGAACCTGTTACTCCATGAAAAAGAATAACGTCTTTTTCCTTAAAAGTAGACTCAATTCCCTGTAAAGCAAACTCTTGATCGTTTGAAAGCTCTAATAACGATTTATCAATTTGAGCGTTTTCTAATCGACTTACCGTCTCTTCAAACTCAAGCAACACTCCTTTAGTAAGCAAAGACTTATAGACCGAATCTGTAAACTTAAAACGTTTCTTTAATCCCTTTTTTGAAATTGAAAAGGACTGTAAATCTTCTAAAGACGATTTTAAAGACAAGAAATTTAGGAATAAGGTCATTTGTGCTGGAGAACGACTTAAGTTCTCACAGACCTCGTTTGCAAGCTTATCAGAAGTAATTGACTCTGATATCCTAACATACTTTTCTTTCTTGTCTTTAAACTTCCCTTTTAACTCTTCTTCTAATACTACAGCTCCTTTACTTATCAATGATTTAATAATCGGTTGAACTGTTTTTAATCCAAGAATATCTGAAGCATCTTTTATACTCAACTTGTGTTGAATACTCAGTGCTTCACATATTAAGAACTCTCGGTCAGTAAGCTGTAAAGCATTAAAATCCGTTTCTGTTAAAACCAGATTAGATTCAGATTGAAGTTTTAATCCCGCTGGTAAAGCAGCAATCATCACTTCACCAATGGTACACATATAATAATCAGCAATCCATTCCCAAAACGATAATTGATTCTCACTTACAATAGGAGAATCATCTAGTACTTCTAGAACCTCTTTTAACTGACCGTAAACCTTTTCTTCTTCCGTTTTAATTCGTCTGACCAAACCAGTATAAAGCTTTGACTTCCCAAACTGAACCACGACTCTCTTTCCTACAGTGACCTCATTTTCTTGAAATGGATTTACACTGTATGAAAACAGATTAGGAACAGGAACCGGAAGTATTACTTCAACTAACATTAGATCGATAGTATTTGTGCTAAATCAAGTAATTCGTGATTTAATTTATCGTTATGCTTAATGGATTTTTCAAAGGGAGTATAGCGTATTTTCTTATCAACGATTCCAATCATAACATTGGAATATCCGTTAAGTAAAGACTCCACTGCAGCGTTCCCCATTTGACTAGCTCTTACCCTTTCCATGCAAGAAGGACTACCTCCTCTTTGGATATGACCCAATACCAATACTCTTGTATCAAACTCAGGACACTCCCTCTTCACAAGCTCAGCCATTTCAAAGGCTCCTCCTGCCTTGTTTCCTTCTGCAACCAGAACTATTGAATAATCTTTCTTCCTTTTCTTACCATTCCTTAAATGCTCAACTAAATGTTCAGAGAAATACTCGGTTTCAGGAACTAAAACAGATTCAGCACCACTACCAATTGCCGCTCTAAGCGCAATAAAACCAGCATCTTTCCCCATTACTTCTACTAAAAACAACCTATCGTGCGAAGCAGCAGTATCTCTAACCTTATCAATGGCCTCAACAACTGTATTTAAAGCCGTATCATAACCAATCGTGAAATCAGTACCATAAAGGTCATTATCAATTGTTCCAGGTAATCCAACAATTCTTAAATCAGGAAATTCTTTTAAAAGTACATTGGCACCAGTAAAAGTTCCATCTCCACCAATCACAACCAAAGCATCAATCCCCTTTCTTTTCAGCGTATCATAAGCTTTTTTACGTCCTTCAACAGACATAAACTCTTGACATCTAGCTGATTTCAATATAGTCCCTCCTTTTTGAATGATGTTCGCTACATCCTTTGCTTCCAATGAAATCAAGTCATCATCAATCAATCCTTGATAACCTCGCATTATTCCCATCACTTCAACATCATGGTATATGGCAGTTCTTACAACTGCACGAATCGCGGCATTCATCCCTGGTGAATCACCACCTGAAGTTAAAACTGCTATTTTCATTATGACATGTATTTACCTTTCTTAGAACCCTTGTACATTTCGTATTTAACCAATTTACACTGCAGTGAACCGTTAAATAAATCAAACCTTCTAGACGTTTTTAGTCCAACAAATTTCAAAGCACTTAGATTAGAACTAATCATCCAAACATCCCAACCTGTCCATTCTTGCTTCAATCGATCCCCAATCTCTCTGTAAAACTCAGCGATATCATCTTCTCTAAGCCTTTCATTGTAAGGTGGATTAAAAACCAAAACCCCTTCCGGACCCGGAGGTATCATATCGAAGAAATCTTCATTACTAATCTCTGCAGCACTTGTTAAATGAGCACTTTCTATGTTTTCTTCTGAAATCTTCTGATACTTTGGAGAGATATCACTTCCATACAAAGAAAGATCTACCTTCTCTTTAGCCATCTTAGCTTGATTTCTAATGTTCTCCCAAGTGAAAGAATCAAAATTCTTCCATTTCATAAAAGCAAACTCTTCTCTAAAGAAGTTAGGCGGAACATTGGCTTTTATCAAACCTGCTTCAGTCAAGAAACTTCCAGAACCACACATTGGATCAACCACTAACTTATTCTTGACTTTTGCTTTTCTTAAAATATCATATGCCAACACCTCAGATAGTGGTGCAACGTGAAACCCTCTCTTATATCCTCTGATATGCAAAGACTTACCAGAGCTATCCAATAAAACACTAACCTGTTGATCAGCAATATGAATACTGATTCTAACATCAGGATTTTGCTTATCTACATTAGGCCTTTCTCCTGTTTCATCTCTAAAGAAATCACAAATTGCATCCTTCGCTTTCAAAGAAACAATTTGAGAGTTATTGAATAAGCGAGTAAAAATGGTTGAGTCAACAACAAATGAATCATTTACATCCAAGTAATCCGTCCATTTGATTCTTTTCAAATACCTGTAGTACTGTTTTTCGTTAAAGATTCTAAACTCATCAATTGTAACTAACACTTTTAGTGCTGTTCCGATATGCAAGTTAATTAGGTAGATATCTTCCAGTTCCCCCTCAACCGTGACAGCTCTTTTTAACACCTTTCCTTTTAACCCTAACTTCTCTTGAAGCTCGTCTCTTAAATCTTCTTCAAGACCCGCATATGTTTTGATTACAATCTTAAACTTCTCCATAATATCGATTTAGACTAGACTAAATTTGAAAATGTTATAATTTGAAAATGAGATAATTACGCTATTTAAACAAATTAACACATTAACAAACAAAACTTTATTAAGTTTTTGCTATTCAAAAACAAAAGTCGGTATAAAAAATCGATATACATTATAAACTACCTTAGTACTTATTAGCAAACTATTGTCAATTATGGAATTAGCCTTTTTGGATTGGAGTATCATCATCGGACTTCTATTATTATTTGTAATAATTGGACTCAGACTAAAAGACAAAGCCTCCTCTTCCCTTGCAGACTTTTTCCTTGGTGGAAGAAACTTTCCATGGTACATCGCAGGATTATCCATGGTAGCAACCACGTTTGCTGCAGACACCCCATTGTACGTAACGGAGATCATTAGAAAATCTGGAATATCCAGCAATTGGCAATGGTGGAGTCTACTAATTAGTGGAATGCTTACCACCTTCTTCTTTGCCAGATTATGGAGAAGAGCTAACGTGCTTACCGAATTGGAATACCTGGACATTCGATATGAAGGAAAAGTAGCCCAGTTTCTAATCGCCTTTAAATCGATTTACTTAGGAGTCATATTAAACGTAATTGTGCTAGCATGGGTAAACTTTGCCATGATCAGCATTCTAGAAGCATTCTTTGGTCTTACCTACATGCACAGCATCCTTATCACTGCAGGAATGATGTTGTTCGCTGCATTCTACTCTTCTCTTTCTGGAATACTTGGAGTAGCCATTACAGATGCCATTCAATTTACCATAGCGATGATCGGGACAATCATTCTGTGTATTTACGTGCTTAACAACGATAAAGTAGGTGGAATCGAAGGAATCAAAACTCAATTGAGTCCAGAAACCCTTAACTTCCTCCCTACGTTGGGAGAAGGAAGCCCGGGTATGTTCTCCTTAAGCATCCTAACCTTCATTTCTTACATAGGAATACAATGGTGGGCAAGTTGGTTTCCCGGAGCAGAACCTGGTGGTGGTGGTTATATCGCTCAAAGGATTATGAGTACTAAAGATGAGAAACATGCCGTATGGTCTTCTTTGTTCTTTAACATCGCGCATTACTGTCTGAGACCATGGCCATGGATCATCATAGCACTAGGAACAATCATACTCTATCCGGAAGCAACAGAAGCTGAAGCAGGAAAAACATTCATCTACACCATGAAAGACTTACTTCCTACCGGAATGAAAGGTCTTTTACTAGCAGCTTTTATCTCCGCATACATGAGTACGATTTCAACTCAATTGAACTGGGGAGCAAGTTTTATAACAAACGACTTTTACAAACGATTCATCTTCAAAGGGTTTCATAATGATAAATCAGGCGAGCTTACCAGAAAACGACTGGTAAAAGTTGGACGAGTAGCAACTTTAATCATCATGGTAATTGCTATTTCAATTACTCCTTTACTCGACTCTATAAAACCTGCGTGGGACTTCCTACTTGGTTCTGGAGCAGGATT
>CBFIFL010000058.1:0-14137 GCA_965661855.1 Flavobacteriales bacterium | reverse complement strand
AACCATCAACAATGGAGGAGGTTTTTATTCTACAGAACTATACTTACATGAAGCAAAACAAAATGGTGCTACTCCCATGCTACCTTGTATCAATAATAGTCGCAGAGAATTTATCATTCAAGACAAGAAGGTATACATTGGCCTAGCTAGAATACAATCGCTAGAATCTGATTTCATACAACACCTCTTAGAAATTCGAGATCAAGACGGACCTTTTGATAGCTTACGCAACTTCATCAAACGAACAGCTTGTACTTTAATACAAGTCACCCTTTTAATCAGAGTCGGAGCCTTTAATTTTTTCAGTACAGATAAAAAAGCATTGCTATGGGATGCCCATTTACTACTATCTAAAACCCCAAAAAAGATCCCTCAAGCTGAGTTATTCAAGGCTCCTCAAAAATCATATAAACTCCCTGAACTATGGAAGCATCGCCTAGAAAATGCTTATGATGAAATAGAACTTCTTGGTTTTCCGGTAAGTATATCTCCTTTTGACATTCAGAAAGATCCTTTAAAAAATAAAGTCTGCATCAAACACCTACCCCATTTCCTTAATCAAGAAATAGAAATCATAGGCTATTTGGTACACGTTAAACGAACCCAAACCAAAAATGGAGATCGCATGTTTTTTGGTTCTTTCATTGATCAAGAAGGAGAATGGATCGACACAGTACACTTCCCTATAATAGCTCAGCAATTCCCATTCAGAGGAGTCGGTTGTTATTTAATCAAGGGAAAAGTCATTGAAGAGTTTGATTTTTACACGATTGAAGTCAGTAGTATGAGAAAACTGGAAGTTGAGAATATGGAGGGGTGAAGATAGGTGATAATAAAACCGCTTTGCGGTTTACATAATGGTAGTAAAACCATCCTCCCTACTTTTGATCCGCATCGTGGATCACATTGAATTTTTACCACGGATATAAGGATTGACGCATCTACTATGCTAGATATTTCAAATGGATATCACGGAGGGAAAATCGGAGATTTTCTTAGTGTATCCAGAGCTTGTCGAAGTATCTCTTTTCAATTAAACCTATCCCTTCTAGCTTGGTGAGCAAGGTCGAATCCATCTGCCTTAAGTACGCAGCTACATTTGCTAAACATGAATAACCACAGATGACACAGATTTCACAGATCAACGTCCTGAGTCTGCCGAAGGATCTCATCACCCCCTTTATATTTACACAAACACCAACTATCAAGAGCAAGTGTTATCAATCCATATTTTAACTCTAAAGAAGATGCTCTATTTAGCATAACAAAAAGGAATGTCTCCTTTTAAGATAAATTGGGTTACCCTTTATATTTATTCCAACCGAAGAGATTTAATACAACTCCCATTGTCGTATATATCAAACTTAATTCCATAATAATCACTACCTACCTCTTGACCTAAAATATTAACTGTTCTTATCAAAGAAGTTGATTTAATTGCCTCTCTAGACAGAGAAATAGGAGCAAAACATTCACTTGTTCCGTCAAAGTCTGTTTGACATAGTTTATAATATGTTATTCCGCGATTTATTGAAAAATCCGTACTAGTATATGACTTACTTTCAGTTGATGTTCCACTGCCAGAAATCACCTCCATTACCTCCCATACTTTAGCATCTAATGACTTATAAACCGTGAAAAAATCATTATTTAACTCTGAAGCAGTTATCCATTCCAATTTATTATTTGAATTTTCAATACTCCCCTTAAAAGAAAGCAGCTCTACTGGTAATAAAGCAGACTTATCAATTTGCATTTTAATACTCGGCACATAATACCAAGTTCCATCCGCTGTTGGAGGAGATGAAGGGTCTGGATTCTCTGTATCGCTATTAAAATATATCGCCCTATGATCTGGCGACGTTGATTCTGTATAAAAATTATCTCCACTAGAGTGATAATCATAACCATAATCAAGAACACCTAAAACCAAGTTATCTGTATTATTATAGGTAAAGTTGGTAGAAAATGTAACTCCGTACCAATCTTCGCTAGAACTAACTGTTAGAGTTCCATCATAAACCTCTGTCATACCTGAAGAAGTAATCCAATCAGTACTTCCTGAAAATTCAGTTTTACTAGTATGTCCCAAAAATATTTTGACATCATCAGACCAAGCACTGTTTCCGTTAAATTTAAAAAATATTTCTTCCATATCTCCTGGATTTCCTAGCTGTGACTGAAGAATTATCATCTCAGTATAGCTATACCTATAATAACAATCTATCGGAAAATCAATATTCGATGTAGCCCCATCAATTATAACATCCGTAAGTCCACCTGCTGCCGTAATTATGCATTGATCACAATCTGTATCTAGGCTATAAACTAAACCATTCCCTGTAGTTTCACCCGTAACCTCAATCGTTCCTGATCCATTTATCTCAGAGCCTGCATTTGCTATTAAATCATTTGTTACATTTAGCTTTCCGTCTATGGTTACATCAGTAGAATTATTTGAATTGGTAACATTATCTAGTGTTAATACTCCGCTGGAACTAACATTTACGGTACAACCATTTTGGAAGTCTGTTTCTCCTGTTACCTCTAAAGTCCCTTTAATAGTTAATGTTGTACCACTCTTTACAGTTAAGTTACCACTTAGTGTTACTGTATGTCCTGTCTCTACTGTTACATCAGATGCTAGCTGACCTGGTGCGCCTGAAAGCGTTGGAGAAGTACCTCCTACCCATGTAGATCCGGTAGCCCAACTTCCTGTTTGCGTTGAAACAATTTGACTACTAACTGATAAGCAAATCAAACAAAATATTAATATTACTCCCCACCTCATTCTAAATCCTCAAATAATAAACATTCCTATAGTAGAAAAGTTAAGGAATATTTCTAAACCATTAAAACTATTCGTGTAGATTAATAGTACTTCAAATAGCGAAAAATTTAATGGTACTGTCTTAAAAACCAAGTATAAAGTTATAAATTTGGCATAAGGAAGTCCCTTGTTCTTGAACAATACTATCCAGTGAAGCTCAGGATTTATCTTGAGCTTTCTTTTTGTTTAATTCTCTTTCATTTACCTAGATTTCAGGATTATAAAATTCATTTCTTTTCCACAGAGTAAATATGAGCGTTAAGAGTTTTCTTTGAACTGCAACTACACCTATCTTCTTTGCTGGTTTTCTATTAATTATATTCTTATAAAACAGAGCCAGTTTTGGATTGTGCTTCACGCTAACTAATGCTGGCATGTACAACACTCTTCTGATGTATTTATTTCCTTTTTTAGAGATTTTAGTTTTTCCTTTAACTGATGTTCCCGACTCTCTTTGAACTACATCTAGTCCACAAAAACTAATAACTTGTTTTATACTATTGAAACGATAAAACCCTAGTGTTTCAGCGATTACTGTAGCGATGGTGGTTTGTCCAACACCTGGTATACTTTGGAGTTTTTCAAACTTTTCTTTTAATTCTCGACAATAGGCTGCATGGAAGGTATCGTTAGATACATCAATACCTACTGATTGCTTAATCTAAGTTTTTTATATCTTCAGCACCATATCAAAAGAGTATGTCACTGTTTATTAATACCCAGTCCCTTCGACAAACTCAGGACGCTGATTAGAGTTAACTATTGTCTAAATTAAGCAACAACATACAATTAATAATGTACAATAGACTTCTTACAAACTTCAGAGTACCAATAACAGTTAAACAAAAAAGCCCCCACCAAACGGTGAGGGCTTTCTAATATCTCAACAGCTCGAATTACTGAGCCTGAACGTTAAATGGAATCGTATAAGATACAGCTACCTTTTTACCTAACTGCTCCCCTGGCTTCATACTTGGCATAGTTTCAATTGCTTTAACAGCAGCGTCATCTAAGACCTTATGAACTCCTTTTAATACTTCGATATCCTTTACTTTACCATCGCTTCCAACAACGAACTTCAAGTAAATTCTTCCTGTTAATCCGTGCTCTCTCGCAA
The DNA here is from genome assembly GCA_965661855.1 of Flavobacteriales bacterium. Classification (GTDB taxonomy): domain Bacteria; phylum Bacteroidota; class Bacteroidia; order Flavobacteriales_C; family CBFIFL01; genus CBFIFL01. Next base: position 10,190 of record CBFIFL010000058.1, on the reverse strand, counting down.
CAGCAGGGTATTCGAAGTTTTTAAATGCGTGCTCTAACATTTTTCTTTGCGTACACATTTCTCTCATCGCAGATGGTTCGTTTTCACAACCTGGGAATAATGGCATGTTCTCTACTTTCGTAAATACTTGCTCAACAACCTCTTCTACAACTTCTTCTTCTACTTCTGGAATCTCAAAATCATCATCAATTTCTTCAATCTCGATTTCTTCTTCAATTACCACGTCATCTTCTACCACTTCAATTTGTGGTGGAGCAACTGGTGGTGGCGGTGGTGGTGGCGGTGGTGGTGGTGGTCTTCTTGTAACCGGAGGAAGAACTACATCGTCCTCTTCCACTTCAACCGTTCCCAACTGAGATACTTCCTGACCGTAGCTTTTTACTTCCATTGATACTAATACCAACGCACTTGCAAAAAGAACACCAGCCAAAACGTAGACCCATCTTGAACGCTCTAAATCTGCTTTAGGTGATTTTTTGATTTCCATTTGAATAATTTTCCAGCTTTAAAAATATAAAATAACATCGAATGCACCAATGGATTTATCCTTCGAATACAATGTTTATCGGTTTAACTAATTGACATCTCACCGGAATTGATCCAAATTTACCTGGTGACCACTTCGGCATTTTCTCAAACATTTTTTGAATATTCACTAACGTGCTGTAAGGCAGACCTTTTGTATCCTTTAATTTGATGTCTGATATACTTCCGTCCTTTTCAACTACAAATAATACTTTCACTTCATAGCTTCCGTAAATTCCGGTAGAGGATAAATTTAAACTAGACTTAATATAGCGGTCTAAGTCTGTTTCTCTTTTTCCGAACTTTGGATTATTAGATAATTCTTGACTTTTGAATAAGCCGTCTAATTTTAAATCTCCAAATCCTCCTGATTCCTGCTCTTCTTCATCCATCCCAAAATCTAATCCATCGAGGTCATCCATAGTGAAGACCTCATCAACAATCACAGCATCGTTTTCTAAGACTTCAATCTTTTTTGATAAATCCAATAGCTTGACTTTTGGCTTAGGAAGACTCGCTTTCTTCTTTTGAGGAATAACAATTTGATTAATTTCTGTTTCAACAAAAACTTCGTCATCCCAATCGATCTCTCCAAGTTTTGAAATTTCTAAGCCATAGAACCTCCATTCAAAAGAACAAAAGACAACAACAAGTGAAAACAATAAACCTAATTTGAAAAACATTAACCTCTTGGATTCCAAAGAGGCTTTCTTACTTTTTTTAACTTCCATAACAACAACATATAATGATTACTAATCATAAGATGCATAGTTGTTGCATTTTCCATAAACGGCTCTGAAAAAAATATAAGAACAGCTAATACCCAGAACATTAGCTAATACATCCATCCAGTCTCCAGATCGTTGTGTAATGAACTGCCACTGAATAAATTCTATTAATAAGGCTAAAAAAACAGAGTAGAATAAACTAATCTTAACTGTTTTCTCTTTGATTAACTTGAAAAACCTTTGCTTGATTAAACCAATCACCCAAATGTAATAATGCACAAAAAACAAGGCGAAGTGAACGATCTTGTCGAATCCTTTAATCGGTAGTTGATCAGCTGGTAATTTGTCTCCTGGTATCAGTAAAACAAAGATCATAAACACCGACCAAATAACACTATATATCAGATACTTGAAATGCATTAGTCAATTTTCCAGTAATCTTTCCACTGTAAGAACGAAAAGACAAACCACATTTTGTAGTCATACTTATCTAATCGATCCTCTAAAAACCATTCCGATAACTGACTCATTCTCTTCGCATCGAATGTGCCATCTTTTCGTAAATAATCTTCATTCATGTAATGTGTATAGAAAGACTTAAGATCTCCTTGAAACCAATCTTTCAAAGGAATACCGAAGCCCATTTTAGGTCTTTCAATCATTTCCTTCGGAACATGTTTGTACAACACTTCTCTAAGTAAATACTTATCCTTTCCGTTTTTATACTTCAAGTCAACAGGAATTCTAGACGTAAATTCTATCAACTTATGGTCTAAAAATGGCTCTCTTCCTTCTAATGAAACAGACATTGTAGCTCTATCCACCTTCTGAAGAATATCATCAATCATATACGTCTGCTGATCATACAGCATCATTTGATCGTCAACTGAAATATCATGTGTACAATCAGCCAACAGCTCACTTTGATGCATGTGGTTTTTGAGTCCTAAATACTTCAATTCAGAAGGGAAGTACTCATTAACAAAACGATCAAATCCTTCCATTTTATTGGAAGCATTTTGAATGTACCTTAGTTTGGTCAGCTTAGTTAAAGCATTCACACCTTTTGGAGTTGATCTCAACACAGACTCAGCGACTTTCATCGGTGTATTTACTAAAGCTCCAACAGCTTTGTATTTAGATGACAACAATCCTGGATACATCTTGTATCGATTGTATCCAAACATTTGCTCATCTCCACCATCAGCTGATAAGGCAACTTTAACTTGATCAACCGCAAACTTTGAAACCAAGTAAGTTGGTATAGCAGAACTATCCCCAAATGGTTCATCATATAATTCAGGAAGCTTCGGAATAATCTCCTGAGCATCTTTAGTTGTGCAATAGTATTCGTGGTGCTCTGTACCTAAGTGATTCGAAATCTCCTTAGCAAACTCTGCCTCGTTAAATTTCTGATCTTCAAATCCAATTGTAAAGGTCTTTAACTGTTGTGGGCTATCTTTCTGTAATAATGCTGCAACGGTTGACGAATCAACACCACCACTCAAGAAAACACCTACAGGAACATCAGCAACCATTCGGTGCTTAAATGCTTTCTGTAATTCGTCTTCTAATCTCTCTCTTAATTCGTCTTCACTTTCGTTCCACTTCTCTAAAGAGAAAATCTTGTTGATATCCCAGTACTTAGTCTCCGTTATATTCAAATCTGAATCAACCTCAACAAATGTTCCTGGTTTAACTTTTTTAGCAAACTTAAATATGGATTTAGGCGCTTGTATATAACCTCTTTGTAAAAATAAAGAGACCGATAAATCGTCCAAAGTTTTATCAAAACCTGGAAATTTATGAAATGCTTTTAGTTCTGAAGAAAACAGTAGGGTATTGTCTTTTAAGTAATAGAATAAAGGCTTTACCCCCATTCTATCTCTACAAAGTGTCAATCTTTTATTCTCTCTATCCCATATTGCGAAAGCCCACATTCCATGGAATTTCTCAACACAAGATTTACCCCATTGAATAAACGACTTTAAAACAACCTCTGTATCAGAATTTGATTTGAACTGGTGTCCTAAAGACTCCAACTCCTTCTTAATATCTTGATAGTTATATATTTCACCATTGAAGGCGATTTCATATTGTTCAAAGCTCATGGGTTGATGACCCAGCTCTGAAAGATCAATAATGGAAAGCCTTCTATGACCTAAGTACAATCCATGGTCTGAATCAATATGATTACCAGCACTGTCTGGACCACCTAAGATCATGGTGTCACGCATCTCATTACCTACATCAGACAAATCATATTGTCCGTTGTAATTGTTTTGATAGACTCCAACGATTCTACACATATAACTTTATTGGCTTACTTCTTTCTAAGGAAAACAGAAATAGGAACTCCAGTGAAATTAAAGTTTTCTCTCAACCTGTTCTCCAAGAATCTTTTGTATGGCTCCCTGATATACTGAGGAAGGTTACAATAGAACGCAAAAGTTGGTGCGTGGGTTGGTAACTGATTGATAAACTTAATTTTAATGTACTTTCCTTTTAATGCAGGCGGAGGAGTATTTTCAATATATGGTAATAAAACATCATTCAGATGCTTGGTAGGAATCTTCTGAATTCTGTTATCATATACTTCAAGAGCCACTTCTAAAGCTTTTAAAACTCTTTGCTTTGTTAAAGCAGAAGTAAAAATAATTGGCACATCTGTAAATGGCGCAATCTTCTCTCTAATCTTCTCTTCAAACTCCTTCATGGTATTGGTCTCTTTCTCGATCAAATCCCACTTATTTACAAGAATTACTAATCCTCTTTTATTCGTTTGTATGATCTGAAAGATCTTTAAATCTTGAGCTTGTAAACCTTCTTCAGCATCAAGCATCAACATACAAACATCAGAGTTTTCAATTGCTTTAATCGATCTGATTGAAGAGTAAAACTCCACATCATCATCAATCTTAGTCTTCTTTCTAAGACCAGCTGTATCGATTAAATAGAAATCCTTCCCAAAAGAAGTATATCTCGTATGCAATGTATCTCTTGTAGTACCTGCAACATCTGTTACAATGTTTCTTTCATTATTCAATAATGCATTGATTAAAGAAGACTTCCCTGCATTTGGTTTTCCAACCACTGCAATTCTTGGTAATCCATCTAAATCCTCTTCTAAACCTACATCCTCAGGTAAGGCTTTCACTAGCTCATCTAATAAATCTCCTGTACCTGAACCGTTAGCTGAAGAAATGTTATGTACATCCCCTAAGCCAAGGTTATAAAACTCAACTGCATCTAATTCTCTTTCATGGTTATCCACTTTATTAGCAACTACCATTACTTTTTTATTAGACTTTCTAAGCATATCTGCTACTTGATCATCTAAATCAGTAATACCAGTTGTAACATCCAACATGAAAACCAAAACATGAGCTTCTTCCATAGCAATTTTAACTTGCTTACGAATCTCTCTATCCCAAACATCTTCAGAATCAGCAACGTAACCTCCTGTATCAATTACAGAAAACTCCTTCCCATTCCAATCAACCTTTCCATAATGACGATCTCTAGTTACCCCAGACTGCTCATCAACTATGGCTTTTTTCGTTTCTGTCAAACGATTAAAAAATGTTGACTTTCCAACATTTGGTCTTCCTACTATCGCTACAATTGCTCCCATGCTATAAATATCCAAAGTTTTTTAAATCCTTATCATCGTCTCTCCAGTTCTTCTTCACCTTCACAAACATCTCTAGGTACACCTGCTTTCCAAAGAACTCTTCTAAATCTTTTCTGGCTTCAATACCAACCGTTTTTAAAGACTTTCCTTGCTTTCCAATGATAATGGCTTTTTGCGAATCCCTTGCAACGTAAATAATTGCTCTGATTCTTATAATTTTCTCACTTTCCTTAAAGCTTTCAACCTCAATCTCCACAGAATAAGGTACTTCCTTACTATAATTCAGTAAGATCTTTTCTCTAATAATTTCAGAAACGAAGAAACGCTCTGGCTTATCAGTCAATGCATCTTTTGCGTAAAAAGGTGGACTCACCGGTAACTTCTTAACGATCCAATCCATGATCAGCGTTAAGTTCATTTTTTCTAATGCTGAAATAGGTAATATTTCTGCTTTAGGAAGTTCCTTTGACCAATAGTCTACAAACTCTTCAATTTGCTCCTGAGTACCCTTATCTACTTTATTAATCAATAGTAGAATTGGAGTGTCCATTTTCTTTAATTTCTCCTGAGTTTCAGGATTATTTAAGCTTTTCTCTCCTAATTCAGTCACTACCAATAAAACATCCGCATCCTTTAATGCATCTTGAACGAACTTCATCATTCCTTCATGCATCTTGTAAGAAGGCAATAAAACTCCAGGAGTATCAGAGTAAACGATTTGATAGTTCTCATCGTTAACAATTCCCAAAATTCTATGTCTTGTTGTTTGCGCTTTCCTAGTAATGATAGACATTCTCTCTCCTACCAACTCATTCATTAGAGTCGATTTCCCTACGTTCGGACTCCCTATAATATTTACAAATCCAGCTTTATGATCTACACTCTCTTTAGCGCTCTGATCATCACTTTTCTTTGCCTGTTGTCCGTTGCTTTCTTCCATTTTCTGTTGATTAACTGTGCAAAGAAACGAAATTAAGCCTGATGTTCAGGTACTTGATGGCTACTATTTGATTTCTTTACTTGGTGATACTTTGTATATTTAAGCATGAGAGTATTAGGTCTTATGTTAGTCATTATCGGCTTCATGCTATCTTTTGGTGTTAAAGGTCAAAAATACCTTGGTCTACATTCTAGTAATTATTCGGGTGCTAAAGGCCTAACCGTAAACCCGGCCAATGCAGCTGATAACCGCTACTACATTGATGTAAACGTATTTAATATCTATTCATCTTTTGCCAATACCTATGTTGGTTTTCAACAGTCGGCTTTTAGTCAGTTAGCTAATGCTAACCTTTTACTGCAAGAGCCTCACTTCGCTATTTCAGATGATCAAAACGTAAATAATAATCTTTTAAGTTCTAATGAAGTTTCTTTTTTAAACCTATTGTTTAACAAGGGAAAACATGGTTTTGGGGTAGAATTTAGAGTCAGACAAAACGTTGGCCTTACACAAATAGATGATGATTTGTTTCAAGCCATTGTAGATCAGTTTAATGCTCCTTCTATTTTCGGAATCCCAATGAAACATGAAGGATTACAATTACAATCGCATTCGTGGTATGAATTAGGCGTGACCTATGGTTCGATTATAAGAGAAGGGAATCACTTCATGAAGTTTGGAGTTAAGCCGAAACTAACCAAAGGTTTATCATCAGCATTTTTAATGGCTGAACCAATTGAAGCAACTATCTTGAATGATTCGACAATCAGTCTTTCTGATAGTCAAATATCATATGGAAGTAGTGAAAACTTTAACCTGAACCCTTTTAAATCATTTTTATCAAGTAATCCACTTTCTTTTGGAATCGATATCGGAATTATATACGAATGGAGACCGGGTCAGAAAGACTTCCTTTATGAAATGAATGGAGACACCAACCTGGTTCGAAAAGATCAAAATAAGTACAAGTTAAAACTGGCCCTTAGTATACTAGATCTTGGTAACATTAAATACAATACGGGGAATAACTGGGTAAGCTTTAACACTCTGTCTCCAGCATTCGGGATTAAAAACATGGGGGTGAATAATGTTAACGATATCTCCACACTGATTGAAAATCGATTCACGACTACTTCTGAAGGAAACAGTCTAAGTGTTGCCTTGCCAAGAACATTAAACTTTCAGCTGGATTATCATATTGCAAAAGATTTCTACGTCAACTTCACAGCCCATCAATCCATGGTTGCTTATGAAGGTTTTTCAACAAAAGAGCTTAGCATGTTATCTGTTACTCCTCGATGGGACAGGAAAAACTATGGGGTATACATACCCGTCTCTTACAATGAATACTCAGAATTCAATGTCGGATTAGCTGCAATGATAGGACCGTTTACTTTAGGAACTAGAAATGTATTTCCAGCATTTAGCTCTGGAGCATCTTATAACATGGATTTCTTTTTTGGTATCAGTACTTCCTCTATGTTTATGGCTCCTCAAGATCAAGATGGCGACCATGTGTCTGATGATGTGGATGACTGTATTGATATTCCTGGTCTTTGGAAAAACAAAGGTTGTCCGGATAAGGATGATGATGGAGTGATTGATTCCAAAGATAATTGTCCAGACATACCTGGTAAAGCAGCTTTCTCAGGTTGTCCGGATACGGATAACGATTTACTAGTTGACAGCCTAGATCAATGCCCGTATTTAGCAGGTGATATTCACGGTTGTCCGGATAGTGATGGAGACAAGGTTGTAGATTCTGAAGATTTTTGTCCTGAAGTATTCGGAGACTCACTTCATAACGGTTGTCCGGATACAGATTTTGATGGCATTTTTGATGATATCGACGAATGTCCTTCCGAAGCTGGAGTTATTGAAAACAAAGGTTGTCCGGATACAGACACTGATAGAGATGGAATTGTAGACCGAATCGATCGATGTCCTGATGAAATAGGTCTACCTGAAAACCAAGGATGCCCTTCAAACGATTTCGATGATGATGGAATTTTAAATGATCAAGATGCATGTCCTAGAACAAAAGGACCAATAGAAAACAACGGCTGTCCAATTATTGAAAAAGAAGACCAAGAAATATTAAATACCGCATTTAATAATTTAGAATTTGAGACTGGAAAAGCCAATATCATTTATGAATCTCTTGACGAATTAGACTCATTAGCAGGCTTATTACAAAAAAGACCTACATGGAAATTACAGATTTCGGGACATACCGATAACGTGGGAAGAGAGACAGCAAATTTACTTCTATCAAAAAGAAGAGCGGAATCTGTAAGAAAGTATTTAATTTTGAACGATGTTGATCCGAAGAGAGTGATCATTGAATACTTTGGAAGTAGCCAACCTATTGAAAGTAATAATACTGAAGAAGGCCGAAGCAAGAACCGAAGGGTAGAATTAAAAGTAATATTTGACTAAATGGAAGTTAGAATCAATAAATACCTAAGTGAGGCTGGATATTGCTCAAGAAGAGCTGCTGACAAATTACTAGAAGACGGAAGAATCACAATCAATGGAAAAGTACCAGAATTGGGTACAAAGGTGAAACCAGGTGATTCAGTAGAAGTGGATGGCCTTTCTATCTCCAATCAAGAAACAAAGAAAGTTTACTTAGCTTTCAATAAACCAGTTGGAATTGTTTGTACTACTGATACTAAAGTCGAAAAAGACAACATCATAGATTTTATTGGTTATCCTGAAAGAATTTTCCCAATCGGAAGGCTAGATAAACCAAGTGAAGGACTAATTTTCATGACCAATGATGGTGACATTGTAAACAAAATATTACGTGCGAGAAATCATCACGAAAAGGAATACATTGTAACAGTAAACAAGGCATTGAACGCTGAGTACATCAAAAAAATGGGAGAAGGAGTTCCTATTTTAGATACAGTTACTAGAAAATGTAAAGTCGAACAAATTGACAAATACAGATTTAAAATCATCTTAACTCAAGGATTGAACAGACAGATCCGTAGAATGTGTGAGTACTTTGACTATCACGTAGTTCGTTTGAAAAGAACACGTATCATGAATGTTCGTTTAGATGTTCCTGTTGGCGAATACAGAGACTTAACAGCAAAAGAGTTAGAAGGAATCTTCAAGCAGGTTAATGACTCGAAGAAGACGCATGATTAGGTTCATTTAATGATTGTTATTTCGGGCATCTCTAAATGGAGCTCGAGTTATTTTATCACGTAATTAACTTTGGTGATATCTATCCCGAAGGGATAGTTTCACAGGAGAATAAATTTGTTTCTAATAGGAATCAGGCAAACCACTATCGTAGGGGCTACCCTTGCGGTCGCCCGAAAATTATATTTCTACAATAATCCCCTACCCCTTTAATCTCTTCATCCGTGGTGAAAATTTAATGTGATCCACGATGCGGATCAAAAAGATGATGGATGGTTTTACTACCATTATGTAAACCGCTATGCGGTTTTGTTGTCACCTGCTATTGTACTATACCATATTAGCAATATTAATGAGAACATTCTACAAGGACGAGACCTTTAATTATTTCACCACATAATTATTTTTGGTGACACCTATCCCGAAGGGATAGGTATCGTAGAAAATGGTACTGACAGATGGTTCGACTTCCCTCACCAAGCTGCAAGTTGTGAAGTTTAATGAAATAGGAAATCCTTCGACAGGCGCAGGATGCAGCCAAGAAAATCTCCGATTTTCCCTCCATGATATCCATTTGAAATTTTAACACCACATCAGTTAATCCTCAAATCTGTGGTTAAAAACTGAATACTCCCCCAATCTATTCACTAATCACTTCAAACTTCACCCTAGCCTCTTTTCCTTCTTCGTCCATTACGGTTATGGTATGGCTTCCTTTTCCTGTTTGAAAAGCCATTTCATGGATTCCGTTTGTAAGTCCTAAGTACTCTTGATCGATATACCAGTACACATTTATTTTAGCGTTTTGATGGGTTAGCTTAAATACTAAATCATTCTTCTCTCCATCCAGATCTACAGGTATAAATAATTTACTCTCTGCATTTGGATAAATAAACTCCATCACCTTACCGGAAACACCTTGACAATCAGACCGAAATGGAGGAAGTGATCGATAAAGAGGTGTCTTCTTTTTATAAAACCATTCTTGTAAAGGAGATAAAACAAACCAAGACTCATGCTTGATTTTCGATACATCTTCACAACTTGAATGGACTTGATATTGTCTTTCTTCATCTAAATGAATCAATCGGTGATAGGTGCACGTTTTTCTAAGCTTTTCTGTCTTAGACATCAGCTGAGTTTCTTTGGCATCACAATGAATCGAAGGAAGTAAACCACTCTGTTTACACACCTCTACTCCCTGAAC
>CBFIFL010000057.1:0-15899 GCA_965661855.1 Flavobacteriales bacterium | reverse complement strand
TAGCATCAAACTCACCTGGTGATTTATTCTCATCATCAGTGTAATTATTGTAATTTCTCATTGCACCGAAGTAACCAAATGCTTCATCAAAATGATGTTCCATATCAGTACCCTTTCCTTCAGTAACTGTAGAGTTATCATCCGTATTTACAGCTACTAAATAATCATCTAAAGCTTGATTTAAGAAAACACCTCCCATCAATACTTTCCCAATCATTTGCTTTAAGTCTACATTATCTGCAGTAGTATAACCTGCTCCAGCCTCACTTAATGAATCAATTTCCGAGAACCATGCTCTAACCAATACGTCAGCTTCGGTAGCCGTTTTTCCTGATAGATTTTTACTACTAGCGATATCAGCAAACAAGGCGTTATTATTTTCATAGATATCAAGTAAATCTTGTTCCGTTACATGTGAAGTTGTTGCTTCTGAAATTTTTGTCTCTAACTCCGCTAATAACTTTAAACGAACTGTTTGTCCACTATAGCTTACATTATCAAAATTATACGTTTCAGGAACTAATTCTCCTTCATAAATACAAGATCCATTTTCTGTATCTGCATCCACATTATAGTTGGTTGCAGCTGGATCCGTGCACCCTTCATTCTTGCAAGAAGACAGTGAAATCAATGCAAGGGCTACGCCTAGGATTACCTTTTTATTTTTCATTTTAATTATTTGTTGAATGATCTATTTTCCGAATTTATATTTGATCCCTATGTTGACTTGACGGGAAGCTCCGGGCATAATCCCCGAACTTAAATTGGCCTCTGGTTGGCCTGGATTGGAGTGTAATCTTGATCCTATATACACTTCATTAAGTAAGTTTTTAACCGAGAGCTGAATCCTCCATTGATTACTAACATCATACATCAAATTGAAGTTAATTAAGTGATAAGAAGGTACTTTTCCTTGATCTCCTCTATTTTCTAACTGACTCACATTTTCAAAATCAGTAAACACAGATGAAACAGACTTAAGCTCTAATCCTACTTTCAAAAAATCTTTAATCTTTTTATTTAAACCTATTACGAAGGTATGATTTGGTGCATATGGTAATTCGTTTCCTGCTATAGAAACATCACCCGTTGATTGAGAACTTGCTATAATTCCATCAATAACCTCTGTATTCAAGAAGGTATATGTAATTCTACCACTTGGTAACCACTTACCTATTTTAGATTCAAACAATGAAGATTCAAGTACCGCTGCAAGTTCAACTCCTCTAGAGTTAACTCTCCCTAAATTTTTAAACGCTGTTCCCCTTCCAGCTGCAACCATATTTTCAATATCCATATTAAATACAGCAACCTCCCAACGTAAGGCTTTTTTAAATCCTCTATAACCTAACTCAACATTCCAACTTTGTTCTGCTTCCAAATCTAGACCTACATTTGATCCAAAATTTAATACTTTCAATGCTCCACTAGATGGAGGAGTAAATCCTCTATGCACACCACCAAATAAATTCGTATTACCAATCTGATAGTTAAGTCCAAATCCTGGTAGTAAAACTCCTAATGCATTGTCCTGATGGCTAGCTCCTCTTAATAAATCCAATCTTTTTTGTTCAAACAACTCTGCTCTAACTCCTGGAGTAAATATCCATTTCTTCCACTTTAACTCATCCTGCATGAAAAAGCTTAAAGCCATTGTTTCATAATTATGAGCCTGACCTAAAATGGCAATTGAATCTGTTTCTCCCGTCCATTCATTCCAAGTATCCCATTCTTCATCAATACCTTTGATCACGAAATATTTCCCTTCTCTATCATCAACAGCGAAACCTTGCTTCTTATGATCTTCAAATCTCTCCATATGGAATCTTCCTCCAATGGTTAAATTTCCTTTTACTGCTTTCTTACCATGCTTAATGTGATATGCTTTTTCCACTCCACCCACATAAAAAGTTCTCAGTATTCCGAAGTTATCTCGTCCATTCCCTACTCTCATTAAATCTCCATCTGTATACCAAGGAACAGCTGTTTGTTGATTATCCCCATCCAAGAAATCTTCTGCAGTAATAAACACGTCGTTTTCTCTCCACCAATCTCGAGTAAAGTAGTTCACATAAACCTTCGTTACATCATTTATATTCTTACTGATTTGACGATTTCTTATCGCATCTAATGATGTTCTAAACACATCAAATTGATCATGCTCTTTAGGATTGAAAAATGGACTGTTTTCAAAATTATATTCTGTTAATCCTGTATACGTAGCGTTAGAAGTTTCTTGGTTCACATTAAACTTGAGGTACCATGTTGTTTTATCATCAAAATGATAGTTCAACTTAAACGTTCCATTCAATTGCTCAAAAGCATTATTGTCTCTAAAGCCATCTCCTTTCTTGTAAAGCATTTGAAACTCTGGCGAAATCTTCTTGTTTCCAAACCCTCCTATTTCAACATAATTACTTAAGTAAGTATTGTTCCCACCAGTAACTTGAACCAAGCCTCCAAACTCACTTCGAGGTCTTCTTGTTACATAATTGATAACTCCTCCCATCGTTTGTGGACCATGTAAAATAGCCCCAGAACCTTTCACCACCTCAACTGTACTAATCCTTTCGATAGGCGGATTGTAATACATGTTTGGATAGATATATAAGGCAGGCTGAATAGGAATTCCATCTTCTAAAATCAACACTCTTGAACTTCTTCTCGGATTTAGTCCTCTGATACCAATAGACTGTCTTGAATTACCTGCACCATCATCACTAAAGCCATGAACCCCAGGAGTCATTTCAAGTGCTTCTTGAGTCCCCATTGGATTTGACATTTCCAATCTCTCCACGGATAAAACCGTTCCGGTACCCGTCTGTTTCTTTTGAACGATTTGTCTATCTCCAATAATCGGAACTGGATCCAACATAACAGAGCAATCCTTCATGAATAAAGTAACATCTTCTTGATTTTCGGCTATTATCTCAATCTCATAAGAGGATTCACATACCAAGTAAGAAACTTGAAGTTGAATCTTACCCAATGGTAAATCTATTAAACCGAATTGACCAAATTCATCTGTAAATTCATAGTTAAAATGACCGTCTTTTTCAAAGCCAATCATAGCCGAAATCACAGGTTCAGTTGTTCCTTCAAACAACAATCTTCCTTTTACATTATATCTTAATGCACTTTCATCTCCTCCGTTTGCAATAACAAACAGGGAAGCCAAAAGAAATAGGATAGATAAAAACTTAGTCATTTTTCTGGTCTTCTAAAATATCTTCGTAGTATTCCACATCAACGAAATTCGTCTTACCGTAACTACCTCCCGTTTCTTCTGAAGTAATTTGTTCTTCCAATAAAGGATCGTCCTCGCAAGATGTAAATCCTACAACAGATAAAAGGCTCAATATGATCGTTAATCTTTTCATTTATTTAGACTTATTCTAAACCATGACAAATGTAAAGTCTGACCTTTGAGACTACAATACCTAAAATGTGGTATTCTAATTAGAATCTGTCTAAATAGACGATTAATATCAGCTTATATAGCGCTTGTAGACAATACTAGCTATACAAGATCCAAGGATTGGAGAAAGGATATACACGCTAAAGGCAGACTTAACCGACATTGGAAATGCCTCTACTCCCCATCCAGAAACGAAAGCGACCATACGTGGCATAAAATCTCGAAATGGATTAAAACCTGCTTGCGTAAATGGAGCAATCATATAAATCAATATACCTAAAGTAATCGCTATTGCTAAAGGTTGAGTTATTGCTTGTTTAGGCAGTTTCCCAGACATCAAAATCACAAGCATCAGAGCCATAGTTCCTATCCCTTCAAACATCATTGCAGAAATTTCATTCACTCGATGAACTCCTTCAAATGCCGGATTGGGGTAAAACTCTCCAAACATTTGTGCAGACTTGTAAGACGGATAGCTTCCTCGAATCAAATTTTCGCTTTGTTCATAATCAACAATCCACGAATCAAAAACCATTAAAACCATAACTCCCGACAGCAAAGCTCCTAAAGCTTGACCCGACAACATACTTAAAAGCTGTTTTCTTTTATATGATTCTCCTAAATGAAAAGCTAAGGTAACAGCAGGATTCAGATGAGCATAGCACCAACGTGAACTTACCTTTATCGCTAAAAAGACTCCTACTCCCCATATTAAAGCAACTTGCCAAAGTACTAAATCTAGTATTCCAGTAACTGTGATTGCTACAGAAGAACAACCTATAAAAACTAAAATAAACGTCCCTATTGTTTCTCCGATAAGGAGATCTTTCAGTGAAAACCCTGCCATAATTAAAATTAAGGTTAAAAATATGAATCCCGAATTCACATTCATTATTGATTCGTTAACATTGAAATTCACAATTCAATTAATTAGCGCGAAATAGAACCTGTAGGTTCCATTAATATTTGCATTATTAACAACAGAACAATTTGTAATATTGGCTTCCAAATAGACCATTATGAGATTATTATCTGTACTTATTGTTTTACTACTTTCTTTAAATTTTCAAGCTAAAGCTGGAGATACTACCACCGTTACCATTTTAGAAGATGGATTATGGACTTGGTATGGAAACATTTATGGAGAAGGGTCTTTTCCAAATAACAAGACTTACAGAAAAGTAACATTTAAATACACGCTTGGTTGCCCAGATGGAGGATGCTCTGATTGGGATTACTCAACGTCTATATACTTAAGAAAACCAACTGGAGAATTAGATACAGCTCAAAACATAATCTACAACGATTTAGAAATCGCTAGAGTTATGACTCCTTATGGTGGTTATTGGTCTGATCCAAGAGAACAAACGTATGAGTTTGACTTAACAGATTACCAACAACTATTAAAAGATTCTGTTTCGTTCAGATGTTGGTATGGTGGATGGTCTGCTGGATGGAATTTAAACTTAGAAATGGAAATGATTGAAGGAACTCCTCCAAGAACGTGTAACGAGATTATTGAGTTATGGGATGGTGAGTACAAATACGGTGTTACTGACACTCCAATCTCAACTACTGTTACTCCTCAAACTACTGCTATTTCAAGTGAAACAAAAGGATTAAGAATGAGATCATTATTGACAGGTCACAGTTTCGGCGGAAATGAAAATTGTGCAGAATTCTGTCCGAAGACTCATCAATTCGTTATCAACGATCAAACTTCTTTTGATCAATACACCATGAGAGATGACTGTGGTTTTAACCCTGTTTATCCGCAAAATGGAACTTGGATCTACAACAGAGCTGGATGGTGTCCTGGTCTAGATGTAAACTGGTATGAGTATGAAATGACTGACTTATTCACTGCTGGTGAAGATTTCAAAGTAGACTATCAATTTGATTCTTACACCTATAACGGACAAGCAAGCTTTGATCCTAACTACAGAATTGCAACTTATTTGTATTTATATGATGAACCGTTTTTTGAAAACGATGCTGAAATTTCAGATATCATCTCTCCTTCCACTAAAACCGCTCATTCTAGATTGAATCCAATTTGTGGTTCTCCTCAAGTTAAAATTCGAAATACAGGTTCAAACACAATCACCTCAGTGAACATTGTTTACGGTGTTAAAGGTGGAGTTAAAAATTCTTACCTATGGACAGGTAGTTTGGAGTTTATGGAGGAAGAAGTTGTGACGCTTGATCCTATGACACACCTTTCAACCTTACAAGAAACTGGAAGTATTTTTGAAGTATATGTAGAAAGACCAAATGACAACTGGGATAACTATGCAGAGAATGACACCATGTTCTCGAATTTTGAAATGGTTGATGTATGGACAAATGAGGTTATGGTTTGGTTCAAGCCAAACTCAGCTACAAACGAAACTTCATATACTATTTCTGATCAAGATGGAAACATTGTAGCTCAAAGCGGAAGCAACTTAAGCTCTAGTATTTATCGTGATACATTACAACTTGAACCTGGTTGTTATAAATTAAATGTTGTTGATACAGACAATGATGGTTTATCATGGTGGGCTAATAACGACGGTGGTGGATTCCTTCAGATTAGAGGTGATGCAATTAAAGCTTTTGAATCAGATTTCGGAAGTGGATTTCAATATGAGTTTGCTGTCGGACAATACTTAAGTGTTGCTGAGTCAAAATTCTCTCCAATGATCAACGTGTATCCTAACCCAAGTAAAAGTGGTGTTTTTAACTTTGAAGCAGGATGGGAATCAAGTGAATCTATTCAAATTGAAGTGTTCAATTTAGCTGGTCAAAGCATTTTCAATAAAACCATTGGCGTTGCTAAAGAGCATTTCGAAACTATTGACATCAGCTCTCAAGCAAAAGGAATGTATGTATTAAGAGTATTAAGAGGTACCGAGCTAACGGTTAGAAAAATAGTGATCGACTAAAGGATTAATACAGCCTAAATATATCCCATTACTTTGTATGTAATGTAGCCTATTAGTTCATGTCCTAATGCGTTCCATCTTCCCATGGCTTCTACACTAGGCATTAACAAATGTTCTATGTTAAACTTTCTAGGTCCAGACTTCATGTTGGTTGTATAAACGTCCACTTTCAACCCTTGCTTTTCGAAACAAGCCATGGCTCTTCTCATATGGTAACCACTGGTTATAATTAAATACTTCTTTTCATTAAAAGACTCCCCGTATTTCGTCTTCAATAAATCGATCGACATCTGAGTATTTTCATAGGTATTTCTAGATTCAGATTCCACCCAAAAATCACTCAGATCATAATCAATCTGATTCAGATACTTCTCTATCATTAAAGCTTCCTTTTCTTCTGGATACATTAAATAACCAGACCCACTACTTAACAATAACTTATCTACCTTAAAACTTTTCTGAAGAAGTAAACTTTGAAGTAAGCGATCTATCCCTCCATGAAAATTCACTTTATCATTCTTCGCATCATACCTTCCTGTCATACCTCCTAGCACGATCGCACAGTCATAATACTCTAAATGATCAATAGATGTAGCAGGAATCTCCCACCATCGGTAAACCTCATCTACAATAAAGCTATTGGAAAAGAAAAATAACATGACCACTCCCCACACTCGAGCCTTCTTTTTCAAATGTTCTTTTCTAAAAAAAAAGGATAACAAGAAAGCCAAACAGATGTAAAACAATGGCTGAGTTAAAAAATTTAAAACTTTAGAAAGAATGAAAAACATTAGTCTTTATTTAAGGCATTACTTAATCCTCTTCCAAGGAGATTTAATGATAAAACTAATAAAAACAGAAAGCTTCCTGGAAAAACAACCAACCACCAAGCGTCCATATTCCTTTTCCCTTGCATCAGTAAATTCCCTAGACTGACTTCTTCAACTGGAACTCCAAGACCTAAGAAAGACAAGGTTGCTTCAAATAAAACAGCTCCAGATATAGTGAATGCAATACTTATTAAAACTGGTGTTAAGGTATTTGGGAAAATATATCTCCATATAATTCTCCAATTACTTAAACCACTTGATTTAGCAAATTCAATGAACTCTAAATACTTTACTTTTAAAACCTCTCCTCTTGTCAATCGAGCAATATTTGTCCACGATGTTAATCCAAGAATGATAGCTACCTGATAGGCTGATGGCTCATCAAATAGCATCGCAAAAGCTAAGATTAAAATCAATTTAGGAATGGCATTAAACAACTCTATTAACCTCCCAGTCAATGAGTCTAATGGAAAAAAGAAGCTTTTAATATTTAATTTCTTCGATACTTTCCTTGAAAGAAACAATGGTAAAATGATCAGTACAAGGAATACAAACAACCTGATTAAAAACAAGGGTAGACCTGTCAAATCTGACAACACTACAACTCCAAGTACTTGAAAAGCATAGAAGCTAGCTAAAGCAATCGACAGAATTAACAACAACAGATCTAGATAACTTAGTCGAAAGAAGTTATCTCCATAATAGGTGGAAATAAGTCCAAAACTGGAGCCGATAGCAAAGGAAATTCCACTTGCCATTAAACCAATTTTTATTGCTAAGCCTAGTCCTTGAATTAATCCTGATAACAAATCACGACCCAATTCATCGGTACCTAGATAAAATAAATCGCCAAATGGTTTTTGGAGAGTATTAAACAAGTCCACTTTTCTCGGGTCATTAGAAAAAAGAGGACCAAAAATCGCTAGTAACACAATTGCCATTAAAAAGCTGAACACCCATTTATTAGCTGATTTACTCCAAAACCTGGACATCAAGCTATTTCTATCACTTGACATCTTATTCATTTTTAGAGAATTGATTTCTTATTCTTGGATCCGCCCAAGTATATAATATATCTGCTATTAAATAACCTAATATTAGTAAGACACTGGAGAAAACCAATACCGTTAAAACTACTGGGTAATCTTGGTGAATAATTCCTTCATACATGTACTTTCCCATTCCTGGAATAGCGAAAATCACTTCTATAACAATAGACCCTCCTATTAAATATGGCAAGACTTCCGAAGTAATGGTAATCATGGGAATCAAGGCATTTTTACTTACATGCTTTTTAACTACATCCTTTTTCAATAAACCTTTAGCATATGCTGTTCTAACGTATCCAGATTTCATCTGATTCTCAATTCCGGACTTAAACTGAAAGTAAATGAACGCCATTGATGAGTAAGTCCAACAAATTAATGGTAAAAGCATATGCTCTAGACTTAAACTGAAATTTGTCCAAAACGACATATCATTTTGCCATTCATGCAAACCAAACGTAGGTATTTTAATCGAGTTACTAGATACCCACGATAGTAATAAAGCCGCTAACCAAAAAACAGGAAGTGAATGAATAAAAAACAGCATAACTGTTACGGTATTACCCATCCTATTTTTCTTAATACTAGAAACAAATAAAGCCAGGTATATCGAAACGAAGTAGGCTATTAATAGAGATAAGCTACTAAAAAGTAAAGTGTAAAATAAACGATCCCAAATTGCCGAAGAAACAGGTCTTCCATCTTGAAAAGACACCCCGAAATTACCACTTAACATGTCCGTTAACCAATGGTGATATCGACAGTCCGAACCATTCCATAACAGTACAGGCAAATAGTTGTTCCATACACTGCGATTCGTTTCCAGTTGTTGCTTCAACGATTCTGAGATAGGTAAAACCTTTACATCAGCTAATGTTAAAGACGATACATGTCTGAACGAAAAACCATTCGCTTTCAGCTCTTTATAAATCAAAAGAGAGAGTTGATCACTCCCTGTAACCTGTGTTAATTGATCTAAATATTCTCTTTCAACTAGATTTAACACCCGTTCCAAAGTATCAATTGACGACATTCTATTCATCTCAAAATAGAACAATGGTCGATTAAAATGATATTCTCTAGCTAAGTCATTTTTTAAGTCTTGACTCGAACCATCAATTAAGCTGCCGTTATCACTCACTTTAGTCAATAACTGGGCAATCGGATCAGGCGAGGATTTAGTAATCAGAAAAAAACCGAACAATGTTATTAAGAACAATGTTGGAATGAAATAAGCTACACGTTTTAGTATATACCTAAGCATTAATTTTTCAACCAATTTCGTCTAAGACTGGCTGCCCAGAAACCTGGACGAACAGCTGTTCCATAAATGTTGGAAAACTTCTTTGATATAGCCAATCGCTCATTAACACACATCATAAATACGTAAGGAGCTTCCTCATATATATCTTTCTGCAGATCTCTGTACAATTGAGCACGCTTATCAAAATCCATCGTTATCCTTAACTCATCAATTATTGAATCTGAATAACTAGAACCATATCCAACATAATTACTTCCAGATTCAATGGATTCGGTGTGCCATATTTGCTTTGGATCACTCTCTCCTGGACCCGTAATCCATCCAGATTGGAATGTATCAAAATCTCTTTGGCTCAATCGCTGTAAAAACAATGAAGTCTCTAAACCAACAATATTCATCTCAATACCAACCTTAGAAGCATAATCTTTCAACACTATTGCATGATTTTTTCTTGGCAAACTACTCGAAGGAAAAATATGGGTCAATGAAAGTATCTTCAATTTTCCATCAATCATTTTTTGTCTTATCCCTCGCTCATTCTTATCTGACCAACCAAGACTATCTAAATCTTTATTCAACTTATCTAAGTTGAATTGATGAAGCTCTAAGTCTTCATTATAGAAACGCTTCTTTGCCGGATGAATAAAACCAACTGTCCTTTCAGCAAGACCATAGCAAAGCTTATCAATTACTTGCTCAACATTAACCATTTGAGAAAGTGCAAACCTTAAGCCCCTGTCATTTAACAAGTCGCTTTTGGTATTAAAACCTATATAGTCGTATGAAAATTTCGCAGGAGATAGTAATTCAAACTTCTCAGTAATCACAGGATCATTTGGTAAAATTTCGACAAACTCCCTTAAAGATATTCTTCTCATCACGTCAATCTTCCCTTGCTTCAATGCAGCGATTGCAGTATTCATATCAGGAATCATGATAAACTGAATTTCTTCAGGGTGAGCTTCAAAATACATGTGATCTTCCATAAACTGATCTCCCCACCAGTTTGTCTTTTTTCTAATCGTTATTTTTTGGTTCGTCTGCCACTTCCCAAACTCATAAGCCCCTGAACCACAAAACTTTTCTCTTTGAAATAGTTCCGAGTTAAATAGTCGAGCGAACTCTATAATATTTGTATCAGCCTTTATCGAATCACTTTTAAAAGCTCTAATTTCAAACGATTTCATTAATCCTTTTTCATCATAGAAATACTCTGGAAGAATATACAGTGCGTCCATTGCTGTTTCTCCTAAATGATAAGGTTCGTCGGAGATAACCCTAAACTTCTTTGGATTTTTGGCATCAATTTCAATGTCTGATACAAACTCTAGGTAAGGTTTTCTAGCATGACAATTGGTTAATGGATTCTTAACCACTTTAACTGAAAACTCAACATCCTTAGATGTCACCTCAGAACCATTTGGCCAAACTGCCTGTTCCTTTATTTCGAAGTCCATTATCATTCTACCCAAAGAATCAATAAACACTTCCGGTCTAGCCTTAGCCAGAATAGGAGCAATCGTATAATTCCTTCTATCCGTATTAACTAAGGTTTGAAACATATTATCAGCAATAATTTTAGCTGTTTCATTTCTACTGTTAACAGGATTCAACTGATCCGCATCTTCTAAAAGACGAACCTTAACGATATGCTTTTGATCTTCTACGTTGTTAGAATTTCCTCCACAAGCGATAAATAATACACTTGCAATAATGATACTAAGAAATGGTTTCATGGACTATTGGTTAGCAAATACCTTCTTTAATAAATCTGTAGCTCTTGCAGCTGGATCTTTTCTAATCTTTCCTTCTTCTTTAGCAACCATTAAGAACAGACCAGATAATGCTTTTTCCGTTACATAGTTTTCTAAATCCGGATTCTTTTTTTCCACACCAGGAACTCTATTATAGGCCTTGATTACAGGATTCCAATACTTCGTAAGTTCAACTTTTTGGATAGCATTCTGAACCACCGGCTTAAACTTTGCTTGTAATTCAGTTGTAGTTGCTTTTTTCAAATAATCAGTTGCAGCATGGTCTCCACCTTTTAAAATCCCTATCGCATCACTGATACTCATTGATTTTATTGCCTCAACAAAAACAGGTACTGCCTCCTTCGAAGCTTCCTCTGCAGCACGATTTAAAGTCAAAACAAATTTATCTACCTGATTATTTAAACCAAATTGACGTGCTTTTTCTTCTACTTTTTTAACCTCTTCCGGAAAAGGAATTTTGATTGCTGCGTTAGAGAAAAAACCATCTGTTACAGACACCTTTTCAGCTCCTATTTTAATACCAAAAGACAATGCTTCTTTTAACCCAGAAACAATCTCATCATTAGTTAAAGCTGCCGAAGCTGTTGTTCCAGAAGCTTCTATTACTCCTTGAGCAACTTCTAACCCCTTTGATATTTCACCAAGGTTATCACAAGATATGGTTAAACTCAAACCACCAATTAATACGATTCTTGAAAAATGCTTATTCATTTTTTTCTGATTTATAAGTTAGAATTGCGCTCAAACAAGATAAGAATTTAATGCTTTAAGGCTTAAATAATGATAACCTTATTAACTTTAAAAGCGTTAAGCAAAAAACCAATACTTAGCTACTTGAACAAATTTAAATCCTTTATCACAAAACGCGTTCCATTTTTACGAAGTACTCGCTTCAAACGACTGTTCTATTTCTTCCCGGTTCAGCTCTTTTTCACTCATCTTAAAAAGAATCACTTACTGATTGTTTTCTGGCTTGTAGTGTTTGGATTGATCACTGGAAACATGGGAGAGAAATATGGTATTTCTTATCTATTCTTGAGTCCTGAATACCTTGGTGAAGTTTCCTTTGCAAGTTATACGATCTTTGGGTTTGCTTTTGGTGGATTTGTAATGGCCTTTAACATTTCATCCTACATTATGAATGGACATCGATTTCCATTCATTGCTACTTTATCAAAGCCTTTTTTCAAGTATTGTGTAAACAACAGTTTAATCCCCTTGATCAGTATAATAGCCTATAGCTATAATGTTGTTCAGTTTCACATCGTCCAGACCTTTGATCCCGCTTGGATGATAGCCATGTACATTGTTGGTTTTCTTGCTGGGTACACCCTGTTTATAATGGTCTCCATTGGCTACTTCTATAAAACCAATAAGGATATTAAATTACTTTTTGGAATAGATACATCTTATGCTAATCCTGAAAAAAAGAAAAAAACCATAAAGACGGTCTTACATAAGAAAACGAGATGGCATGAGTTTCTAACGAAAGATAGAATGTGGACTGTTTCCACTTATCTGTCGTCAACCTTAAATATTCGATTAGCTAGAAATATTGATCACTATAATAGTGATATGCTAAGACAGGTTTTAAAGCAAAACCACTTAAACGCGGCGATGTTTGAGATTTTTGTTTTCACTACAACTATTGCCTTAAGCTTTTTGAGTGAGTTCGATATTTTTATGATTCCTGCCGGAGCTAGTTTATGCTTAATCTTCACTTTAATCATCATGATTGTTTCTGCAATGCATTCCTGGTTTAGAGGTTGGAGCACAACGGTATTTATCATTCTATTCGCTTTGGTTAATTGGTTTAGTCAGTTTAATATTCTAAACACGACGAATAAAGCTTATGGAATGGATTACACAGGGAGCAAAGCCGTTTTCTCTCATGAAACCATGAAGCATTATGCGAATAAAAACATTTTTTACAATGACTTTAAAGAAGGTTTAAACACCTTGAATAACTGGCGTTTAAAAAACATGCATTTAGCTGAGGATAAAAAGGAAAAGCCTAAGCTTATCTTAATTAACACTTCAGGAGGAGGTATTAGGTCTATGTCATGGACGTTTAATATACTATCGCATGTTGACAGTTTACTTGGCGGAGAATTAATGGAGCATACTGCTTTGATCACTGGTTCTTCAGGAGGTTTAATTGGTGCAAGTTATTATCGTGAATTATACTTACAAGAACAGCAAGGAAAGATTGACAATCGATTTGATGACAAGTATCTGGAGAAAACTACTTTGGATCTTCTAAATCCGGTTGCATTTAATTGGGCAGTTAATGATCTATTTAAGTTTAGAAAGTTTTCGATCGGAAACAATCATTACGCGAAGGATCGTGGTTATGCTTGGGAACAGAAGTTAAATAAGAACTTTGACAATGCATTAAATAAAACCATTAGAGATTATTACATCCCTGAGAAAAAGGCTATCATTCCTACCATGGTGGTAACTCCTACCATTGAAGATGATGGTAGACAGCTTATCATTTCTTCTCAGTCGGTCTCGTATTTATCAAAAGCAATCACTCAGAGTAACATGACCAATACTCCGGTAATTGATGGTATCGAATTAAGACGATTCTTTAGAGAGCAAAATGCAAACAACCTACAGTTTACTACGGCTCTAAGAATGAATGCTACATTCCCTTACATTATGCCTAGGGTTACCTTACCATCTGAACCAGAATTGACGGCAATGGATGCCGGACTAAGAGATAACTTCGGACTTAAAACTTCATTAAAATACTTGTATACGTTTAGAAACTGGATTAGCTCAAATACTTCTGGTGTAATCATCATCCAAGTTAGAGACAAACAAAAAGACGTGTATATAGATAAAGCAGGGGGTGAAACCTTCTTCGAGACCGTTAAAGCACCTATTGCTAAATCATTTAAGAACTTGTTCAATGTTCAATATTTTAACCTAGATCAAATGCTGCAATTCACTAGTGCTTGGTATGATGGACAAGTTGACGTAATAGACTTTAACCTTGAAAACAAAGGAAGTGATAGAGTATCGTTGAGTTGGCACTTAACTCCTAAAGAGATTAGACATATAAAAAGTGCCATTAATCAAGATAATAATCAAAAAGAAATTGAACGTCTTAAGTTTTTAATGGAGTAAGTTTAACATTCTTCCCTATTTTTAAGTTATGAAATCGATCATCCTTAACAGCCAACAAATCAACGATAAAATCAAAAGAATTGCTTTCCAAATTATCGAGCATAACTTTGAAGAGAAATCTATTGTGATGCTAGGTATAAGTGGACAAGGTTTTGAATTGGCAAAGAGGTTAAAGTCAATTCTTACTACAGAAAGTGATATCGAAGTTCTTTTAGAAGAACTAATCGTAGATAAGAAAAACCCATATAATTCGGAAGTTGAACTTAGTTTAGAGAATAAGGAATTAGAAAACAAGAGCATCCTTTTAATTGATGATGTACTTAACTCTGGTAAAACAATGATGTTTGGTCTTAATCGAGTATTAAACATTCCCGTAAAAAGGATTGCTTCTGTAGTTTTAGTCAATAGAGCTCATAAAAGATTCCCAATAGAAGCTGATTTCGTAGGTACTTCATTGGCTACAACCCTACAGGACCATATCCATGTAAGTTTAAATGCAAACGAAGAGATTGCTTACTTAGAATAAGCTTTTATTTCTTCAATCAAATCATTTACCTCCTGATCAAAAGGCTGAAAATGAATATCCGCTTGTTTATAGTACGATACCCGCTCTCCTAGATGTTTTTCAATAAAACTGAGCATTTCATTATCCGATAGATTTGCAATCAAAGGACGACTAGATTTTCCTTGAATAAGTCTGCTTTGAAGAGCTTTCGGACTCAAATCTAAATAAACACTTATTGCTGATTGCTTTATTAAATCCATATTTCCAGAGAAACAAGGTGTCCCTCCTCCTAAACTCAATAAAACCTTCTCCTTTTTCAAACAAACTGATAAAGACTCCTTTTCAATCTTTCTAAAAATAGCTTCTCCAGACTCCGAAAAGATATCAGTGATGGTCTTCCCTTCATTCAATTCAATGTATTTGTCTAAATCGATAAATTCTAAGTCCATTTTCTTGGCCAACTTTTTACCTAAAGTCGACTTCCCACTTCCCATATATCCTAAAAGACAAATAATCATTACGTAAATATAAATTATAGCTTCTTATAATTCAGCCACTTAGAAAATTAAAATAATATTTTCTTAAAATTGACCCTAATTTTCTTTGTCACTAAAATAATAGGTCGTATATTTGCACACGCGTTCACGCAATGAAACGTCAGACTTGTTAGCTCAGCTGGTAGAGCATATCCCTTTTAAGGATAGGGTCCTGGGTTCGAACCCCAGACAAGTCACAAAATTAACCTCTGGCTATAAATAGTTAGAGGTTTTTTTTGGCTTCAAATTTCGCTTAAGAACTAAATAAATTGCTGATGGGGTTATTGGTTAATTTACTAATTACTACAATCGTTTCTAACTAGCTAATTTGAAAATTAGGCGATGATAATTTTTACACGAAGTGTATCATTAAAGCTAATAAATTCGAAATCCTATATTAACATAATTCTTAAACCATCGTGATAGTTTTATCTTCTAATAATAACTATTACGATATGAAAAA
>CBFIFL010000056.1:0-17251 GCA_965661855.1 Flavobacteriales bacterium | reverse complement strand
AAAATCCCAAGCAGCTCTCTCCGCTAATGTTTTACTTTTCATATAGGCAGAGACCTTATCTGTCTTCGCATCTGTCCAACTCTCTTGGGTTAGATGGTTTTTCTTTTTATCACCTGCCATTGCTACTGCTGAAGAGGTTAAAACTACCTTTTTAATCCCTGCTTTTTTCGCTGTACTCAGTGCTCTAAGTGTTCCCTCTACGGCAGGTTTAATCATCTCATTTTCGTCCTTAGGCTCGGCAATTACAAACGGTGAGGCAACATGTAATACATATTCACAGCCTTCCATTGCTTTATCCCAACCTTTGTCGCTCGATAAATCAAGCTCACAAAATTCTAAATTATCTTTCGCATCAATGACTTTTGCAATGCCTTTTCGAACTTCATTCTCTTTAGAAAGGTTTCGAATTGAACCTCTTACGGTATATCCATTTTTCAACAGTTCAACAGCACAATGTTGTCCAACAAAGCCAGAAATTCCTGTTAATAATACTTTTTTACTCATGATTTCAATTTCT
The DNA here is from genome assembly GCA_965661855.1 of Flavobacteriales bacterium. Lineage (GTDB taxonomy): Bacteria > Bacteroidota > Bacteroidia > Flavobacteriales_C > CBFIFL01 > CBFIFL01. Next base: position 16,734 of record CBFIFL010000056.1, on the reverse strand, counting down.
TTAGTTTAAATTATTACTTTTGTTTTGCAAGCAAAATTATATAAATACTTTTATTTTGCAAGTAATAATTAAATTTAATTGCATTTTAAAAGTTAAAATTAGCACAGATTTAACATGAATAATAAATTTCGATGTAATTGTCCAATCACTTCTGCCTTAGATATATTAGGAGATAAGTGGACATTAGTTATAATTAAGCAGATGTTGTTACAAGACAAGAAAACATTTAAGGACTTTACCAATAGTGAAGAAGCTATAGCTACTAACATATTAACCGTACGAATGAAAAATTTGGTAGAATTGAATCTTGTATCAAAAAGCAAGCTTCCTTCGAACAAAAAGTCAGTTTATTATCATTTGACAGAGAAAGGACTTTCTATAGCACCAATAATTATCGAATTAGCACTTTGGGCTGGTGAAACACTCAAGCCTTTAAATAGTGCAATGGTCGAGCCAAGGAAGATGGGATTAAACCAATCAAACAAAGAGGAGTATATAAATAACTTAGTCGCAAATTATAAAGAAAAACTGGCTACAACAATGTATATAAAATGCATGCCCTAACCTACCCATACCAACGCACGTCATTTTAGACGCAACGTTATATTAATACTCATTAAAAACAAAAAACTATGAAAAAAATTAAATTTTTATTTATTGCTGCTTTAATGTCTTTTAGCTATTTAGGGTTGGCTCAAAAAGTTTGTAAGGGGACTGGGTACGATACTAAGTTCACATGGCGAGACGCAAAATTGTGTAAAGGTACTGGGTATGATGCTGTTATTACTATAAGGGACTCAAAGGTCTGTAAAGGTACTGGGTATGATGCCTTATACACAATTAGAGATAACAAAATTTGCAAAGGAACTGGTTACGATGTTGTCTATACAATTAGAGATAACAAAATTTGTAAAGGAACTGGTTACGATGTTGTTTACACAATTAGGGATAATCAAAAAATTTGTAAAGGAACTGGTTACGATGTTGTCTACACAATTAGAGACGGATATCTTAATAGAGCTGAATTAGCGGCTACAATTCATGCTGTTAATTATATCTACTAAATATAACAATGTATAAGCGGCATTAAAACGACCGCTTATACTTAACGTTATAAGATTAGCAAATCTGATATAAAGATATCAAACAACACCACTACAAAATTCAAAGACTTTAATGTGTTCTCACATTAAAGTCTTTTCATTCCTAATATCTATAAAGCATCGTATTCTTTTTTTACAAAGTCCATTAACTCTTTAATGTACTCTGCTGAGAATTCGAATTTGATTCCTGCAGTCTCGTAGATTTCACCAATTGTTTTAGTGTAACCTAATTGAAGAGCTGCTTTATATTGTTCAATAGTTTGTTCTGGATTTTCTTTGAAGTTTTTCCACATGGCAACTGCTCCTAATTGAGCCATTCCGTATTCAATGTAGTAAAGTGGTACTTCAAAAATGTGCAATTGCTTTTGCCATCCGTAAAGTAAACCTTCTTCATATCCTGAATGATCTACCACACCTGTTCCGAATTCGCTAAGAATTGCTTTCCAAGCAGCTAATCTTTCTTCATGGCTATGGTCTAGGTTAGAATACAACCAATGTTGGAATTTATCAACGATAGCAATCCATGGTAATGTTTCAATAACACCTGCTAGTTGATCTTTCTTTGCTCTTTTTAATTCTTCTTCAGAGTCATAGAACACATCCCATGCGTCCATTGAAATCAATTCCATAGACATGGATGCTAGTTCAGCAACTTCAGAAGTAACAGACTTAAATTCATTCAACTTAAGATCTCTACTTAAGAATGAGTGAATAGCGTGTCCTGCCTCGTGAAGCATTACCACTACATCTCTTTGTGTACCAACAGCATTCATGTAAATGAACGGAACTCCTATTTCATATAAAGGATAGTTAAATCCACCTGGAGCTTTTCCTTTTTTAGAAACAAGATCAAGGTGTCCCATTTTATCCATAATAGCTAAACATTCACCGAAATAGGGATTAAGTTTAGCTAAACATTCGATTGATTTAGTCACCAATTGGTCACCCTCTTCGAAAGGCTTAAGTGCTTCTTTACCAGAAGGATCTATGGCCATGTCATAAGGACGTAAACTGTCTAAACCAAGCTTTTCTTTTCTTTCTAACTGAAGCTCTTTGATTAAAGGAACAACGGTCTTTTGAACCGCATCGTGAAAATTTTCACAGTCCTTAATCGTATAATCAAAACGCTCCATTGCGTCGAACTTGTACTCTAAGTAATTAGGGTACCCCGTGTTTTTAGCAACTTCTAAACGCGTTTTTAAAAGATCAGATAAAAGTGTTTGAAGTTCTTCTTTAACAGATAACCTCTTTTCACTAATCTTTTCGAAAATATCTTTTCTTAAAGTTCTATCCGTGCTTTTTAAGTGTTTACCAGCTTGAGGTAATGTTAACTCCTGACCGTTATGCTCGATACTCAATTTTCCAGTGATACCACCGTACTTTTGCTCATCTTGTTGAAGTTGAGTGTGAAGTGGAATGTTTTCCTCGCGGAATAATTCGATTTGAGTTTTAAGTGAACGAATGAATATTTTGTATTCTTCTTCATCTAAGTCTTTGAAAAACTTAGAGTTGTAGCACTTCTTATTTAAAGTGTCAGATATTGGAGCCAACTTAGGCTGAATCTCAGTAACGAATAAATTAAATCGATCCGCTAATGCTTTATCATTGGTGTCGATATTCATTCGTATGTATCTGAAAGCGAAATCCTCTTCCAAGATCGCATCGATTTCAGTTCTGTCTAATAACCACTTTTCTAAATCTTTAGAAGAGCTAATAGCTCTATCCTCTAAATCCTTGAAAAATGGAGATAGTGAATCCCAATTACTTACTTCAAAATCTTCTGGAATGAAGTTTCTTTTTGGTCTTGAAGGAACGTTAACTTCTTGCATCATTGGCCTTATTCAGCTTTAGCTTCTTCTGTTTTTTCTTCAGCAACTTCTTCCGTTAGTAAATCACTTGCTAACAAAATATTGTACCATTTGAAGATTTTCTTGATATCTGAATTGTAAACTCTATCCTTATCGTAGTTAGGTAAAATAGCTTCAAAAGTCTCCACCATTTTAGCCGTTTCTTTACTCAAGTTGATTTCGAAAGGCTTTCCATCAAAATGTGACTTAGCAGCAAGTAATACCTCAGTTAAAAGCTTTTCTTCTGTTTCTGTGTAAATGCTTATGTCAGATAATCCACTGATTTTTGAACTTGCATCAGCATGAACTTTCTTTCCGTCTTCTAGATTTTGAACCAAAACACCACTTTTGCTTTGTGTTACTAATTGATAAAGTCCTGGTTTTCCAGCGATTGAGAATATACTTGTTAAATCCATAGTTGTTTTTTTACTGGATTAAAGATAAATAAAAAGCTCTCAAAGCCTTCTGTTGCTTGTTTAAATCTGTCAACAATCAATTGATAATTTGGACTTCTTTCTTTTATATTAGTTGTATGAAAAAAATCACCATTGCGATAGACGGGTTTTCATCTTGTGGAAAGAGTACGATAGCTAAGGATTTAGCGAAGAGACTGGGGTATGAATACATTGATACAGGTGCTATGTACCGTGCTTTAACCTTGTATTTATTAGACAATGGTATTTTAAAAGAAAGCGGTGAGTTTGTTTACGATGCAAAAGACTTTCTGGATGAGGTAAGTCTTAAGTTTGAAACCAATAAAGAAAATGGTCAATCTGAAATTCTACTAAACGGAAAGAATGTGGAAGCAAATATTAGAAACATGCGTGTGTCTAAAGTGGTTTCTAAGGTGTCGGCTTTAAAAGAGGTTAGAGACAAGTTAGTTGCTCAGCAAACTCTTCTTGGAGAGGATAAGGGTGTGGTAATGGACGGCAGAGATATCGGAACGGTAGTTTTTCCTAATGCTGAATTGAAGTTGTTTATGACAGCGGATACGGATGTTCGATCTCAAAGAAGATTTGATGAATTGAGAAGTAAAGGACAAGAAATTAGTTTAGAAAAAGTTAAACAAAACCTGGAGGAAAGGGATCATTTAGACACGACAAGAGAAGAGTCTCCGTTGGTAAGAGCAGAGGATGCAATTATCTTGGATAATTCAGAGCTCAATCTAGAAGAGCAATTGAGCTATGCGGTTCATTTAGCTGAAGCCGAAGTTTTTGCATTAAACAATCAAGATTTGTTAGACTAATAATTATGTTTTAAGTTCGTTTAGGACTTGGTACTTTTTGAATTAGGACACAAACCTTTTGGATGGGAAAACTAAAGGAGCTTTTACTCACCTTTAATGATGATGAAATAACTGATTTAAGAGCCTTTATCAATCGATACGGCGTTAAAGAAGATCGCTTAGATTATCAATTAATAGATCTGTTAAGAAGTGGAAAGGAGTATTCTGGGGAAGAAATGGTGGTTAGTTTGTACCAAGACCCGAAGAAGAAAGCAGCATACCATACATTAAGAAAAAGACTTTTTAGAAACGTTTCTGATTTCGTAACACTACGAACAGTTGAAGAGGATCACACGGCAAGTGGACCATTAATGAGCATGATCTTGTTGGTGAAGTATCTTGTTGAAAATGATTGTCATGAATTAGCATGGAAGCATTTGGATAAAGCCCAAAGTGTTGCTGAAGAAAGCGACCAGTTTTCTTTATTGCATGACATATATCTGCTCAAACTAGAATATGCTAAACTCAATCCGAACTACAATATTGAAGAGATCTTTGAAAGGGTAGAAGTCAACAAAAAGTACAGAGATGAGGAGGAGCGTTTTCAAATGGCTTTTTCTGCGGTTCAAATCAGTTTAAGGGAGCATAAAAAGAATATGCACTTTGAGTTGGAGCATATCATGCAAGAGAATTTCGATCGTTTCGATTTACACGATATATTAGAGTCTAGACCTAAGTTTATTTATAAGCTTATAGAAATGGTTCGATCGGCGAAGATGACAACCAAAGGTTTTTTAGACTTTGAGCCATTTGTTGAGGGTCATTATAGAAATATTAAAGAAAATGGTTTTAAGGAAAAGGATTTAGAATACCAATCAGGTATCCTTTATATACTCGTTCATACCAAGTTTCGTAATAAAAAATTCAACGAATGTAAGGAGTTCTGTGAAGACCTTCATGCTTTGTTGTATAAGATGCCAAAGGCACTTAAAAAGAAATTTCATCTTAAATTAACTCTTGTTCAGGCAGCGGTATATGCCTACACAGATAAGGTAGATGAGGCGATTGAATGTTTGGACAGCATTTTGGAGTCCAATGATTATAAAAAGAACGAAGAGGCTATTATGACTGCCTTAGTGAATAAGTCTATCTATTTACTTTTTCAAGGAAAAACCAAAGACGCGAATAAAATTCATGCTCAGTTTCCATTTACAGATAAGCAAGTGGAGAAAAAGATGGGTAAAGAATGGGCTTTAAAGAAATCACTTATCGTAGTTATTTATCAATTTGAGATGGAAAACTATGAGTTGGTGATTAGTTTGATCAGGAACTTCCAAAGAAACTATAGTGATTTATTGAAGCTAGATATTTATAAGAGGGTTAAGAACTTTTCTTTTGTTATTCGTGATTTGGCCAGTCATTCACATCAGCTAGGAGATAAAGCAAATTGGGAAAGTATCGACAGTAAGTTTGAAACACTAACCTTTGATGAAGAGGATCTTCAAGCGATGACCTTTTTTAGTTGGTTACGTGCGAGAGTGAATGGAATAGATTATTATCCTTCTTTGCTTGCGCACATTGAACACAAAGGAAATCAGTCTGTGTATTTACCCAAATTATTAGCCAAATAGATCATTTATCAGTTTTACCTCTGATTTTATTCAATTATCAAGCTGACTTAGCTTATCCTTAAAGGAGATGCTCTAGGTTAACTTTGTACCAAGCTATTTAAGTATGAAGTTATCAGAGTTTTTAAACGCAGTTAGTAAAAAAGGGGAACGTCTTAACAAAGAAGATGTAAAGTCCTTTTTGCTCGCTTTAAATAGTGACAAGCTAAATCTATCGAAAGAATTATCAGAATGCGATGAGCATAAGGCTACCAAGCATTTGATCTCTAATACTGAAAATTTCACCTGTTTTTTATGTCAAATACCTCCAGGAGGTAAGTGCGATAATGTATTATCAGAATGCGATGACTTGGTAATATTGGTGAATCAAGGTGCGTTGTTTGTTGAAAAGCATCAAGGAGCAATTTCGTCAAGTTTTGAGAAAACAGTAAGTAAAGATTTTAGAATTCTTCATACAGGTGAAGTGGAGATAATCAAAATTTCAACTGGAGACATTAGCTTGTCAAACCCATATTCACAAGATGTATTAGCGGTTTGTATGCATTTGAAAAGTCACGAGAATGTAGTTAACGAAGTTTCAAGCTTAAGAGAAAAGTTTGATTCAATTAATGGAATAAAAGTTTAAACTAAACGATATGAAAAAGAATCAATTAATAGCCTTGGTTATTATTTCAATTACGGTTTTAGGACCATTGCAATTTTCCTTAAGACCGGATGCTATTGAGGCAACAGCATTAAGAGGAGGACTTATGTTATTGACATTGTTAGGAACATTACTGTCATTGTTTATAGGGATTTCAGGACCAGAAAAAGCTTAACGTTATGTATTTAGATTATGTATTATTAGGAGGAGCGATTATTGTTATGCTTGCAGGTGTTTTTACAGCAAGTCACATCATTAAGGTTGTTGCTAAACTGAAAAAATAATTATTGGTAGGGGTTTTCAAGATTCTTTGATGAAGAAGAAAGCCAATACTTTTGATGGGAGTCATCGTGGTGAGTAACTACAGTGTGGTGAATGCCCTGACTATTTTCTAGTATTTTTTGAATTTGTAAAGTCAATGAGAAGTATATTTCTTGTTGACTTTTTTCTTGCATTAAAATCTGCTCAATTCTGCAAATTAAATCTTCATGATGAAACTCTGCACTTACGTATTGGAGTTTTTCTGTAGACTCTTTAATACCATCAACATTGTCAGTAGCTATGGCTTCTCCTAAGTCGAGGTAGTGTTCAAATAAGATATCAGTGCTGGCTGTATTGATTCTTTTAGTCAAATCTTTTTCAACCTGTGGATAACAAGAGGTGAATAGCACTAATAAGCAAATAGAAAAAGAGCTTCCTATAATAGAAAGCTCTTTAGATAATATGTAAAGTATATTTTTCAACTACTTTTTAAATGTTGGAGCTACAATTAGCTCTTTTGTACCGTGACCATAAGAGTAAAACCCTTCTCCAGATTTAGCACCTAGTTTACCTGCCATAACCATATTGACTAATAATGGGTTTGGAGCATACTTTGGATTACCAAATCCGTCATGAAGAACCTCAAGAATCGCTAAACAAACATCTAAACCGATGAAGTCAGCTAATTGTAATGGTCCCATCGGATGAGCCATACCCAATTTCATTACCGTGTCAATTTCTTCAACACCAGCAACACCTTCATGAAGCGTACAAATTGCTTCATTTATCATTGGCATTAAAATTCTGTTAGCAACAAATCCTGGGTAATCATTTACTTCTACAGGAACTTTAGATAAGTTCTTAGAAAGATCCATGATTGTATCGGTAACCTCATCAGATGTAGAATAACCTCTGATAACCTCTACCAATTTCATAATTGGAACAGGATTCATGAAGTGCATTCCAATAACTTTATCAGGTCTTGATGTTACTGCTGCAATTTTAGTAATCGAAATAGAAGAAGTATTAGTTGCAAGGATAGCTGACTCCGCAGAGAATTTATCCATGTCTTTAAAAATCTTCAATTTCAAGTCTACATTTTCAGTAGCAGCCTCCACAACTAAATCAGCTGTTTTAACTCCTTCTTGAATAGAAGTGAAAGTGGTGATGTTTCCTAAAGTACTTTGTTTATCATCTTCAGAAATCTTTTCCTTTTTAACCATTCGGTCAAGATTTTTAGAGATAGTAGCCAAACCTCTTTCTAGAGCTGCGTCTGAAACATCGATTAAATTAACTTGGTATCCTTTCTGAGCGAAAACGTGAGCAATACCATTACCCATGGTTCCAGCTCCAATTACACTAACATTTTTCATAGATTAAATTTTGCTATTTAAAGGTAAGATTTCTACCTCTATTTACCACGTCCTTGAAAGACAATCATTATAGTATAAATCAAGATTTTAATGTCAACTAATAAAGACATGTTTTCCAGATAGATTAAGTCGAATTTTAGTCTTTCAACCATTTCATCAACGTTTTCAGCGTATCCGAACTTAACTTGTCCCCATGAAGTAATCCCCGGTTTAATTTTGGTTAAATGGTAATAATGTGGGGCTTTTTCCATGATTTGATCAATGAAGAACTGTCTTTCAGGTCTTGGACCTACAATCGACATTTCACCAATTAAAACATTGTAAAATTGTGGTATCTCATCCAGTCTTGTTTTTCGCATAATCTTACCCCAAGAGGTAATACGACTATCGTGTTGGGATGAAAGCTGAGGTCCGTCTTTTTCAGCATCTACAAACATAGACCTGAACTTGATAATGTTGAATGGCATTCCGTGATGACCGATTCGCTCTTGTTTAAAAAAGATTGGTCCTTTAGAACTTTGCTTTACCATCAAAGCGGTAAATAAGTAAACAGGAGAACCTATTATTAGGAAAAGTAAAGCGATGCAAATGTCAAACGAACGTTTGAAAAACTGTTGCCACTTAGGCATGATGTCGAATGAGATCTCAATTAAAGCTGCTCCGAAAATGGAATTGATCTTTACAGATCCTCGAACAATATCAGACATGTCCGGAATCATTTTAATGATCACCTTCATTTTACTTAATCGGGATAATATGTCTTTCACATTTACTTCATCTTCTTTATCTAAAGCAATAATAATTTCTTCTATCTGATGGTACTTAACCAGATCTTCTAGTTCATCAATTGAACCAAGAACATCTAAAGTAACGTTCGTTTGAGGTTTTTGAGCGTTGACCACAACAAGACCTTTGAAAATGTTTCCAGGCGATTTAGGCAAAGAGTTTATTTCGTCATAGATACTTAGCGCAGCTTCTCCTGCTCCGATAATCAAGGTGTTGAAACCGATTTGTTTACTGTGAATTTTTCTGGCCGTTGAGGTCGTAAGTAAAAAACGCAAGAACCAAGTACTAACAAAATGAACTCCCAGTAAAACGAAGAAAATCATGTAGTAATCACGGTAAGAACTGATGTAATCGTTTAAAATTAAAGTGAAGAACAGTATAGAGTTTCCAAGAACTGAAGTCCCTAACGTTTGTGTTAGTTCTTTAAGTCTAGACTTACGATAGATTTGATTGTAGTAACCGGTTATGGCGTAAAAAGAAATCCAGAAAACAGGAATGCAAATAACTCCAATAAAGAAATTCTTATCTAATTCTACATTTACTGCTTCACCAAATATTTTAGATTCAATGCACTCCTTTCTCCAAATGAAAAAGTAAGTCCAAGAAAAAACAGCCGACAATAAGTCAATGAATAAATACTTAAATGTTTGCTGCTTATTGTTCATTATAGATGAACCAGTTTGATGTTGTCAAGAAGAGTGTGAACCTCTCCAGAACCTGCTTCTTTAGCTATCCCAAAATAGATCTTAAATAGAAATGCATCTTGATGATCAGCTATGGTTGCAGTTAAATTCACGTAGGTTTTGTTCCATTCATCCTTTGAGTTTACATAGATAAATGGTTCTGTTTGAACAATTGCTGAGGACTTATATGCCACTAATCCTATAGCTAATAATCGATTCGCATCTGAGTCTGAAGTTGAAATGCTTCTATGGTTTAATTCAAGGAATACTGGTGTCCCACTATTCGGAAGAAAAAAGTCATTATTACTTTGTATTTCGAAGAAGGTCATGTCGTCAGCCAAGAAAATCTCACCATAAGCATCTCCTTCAAAAACCAATGAGTCAACGGATTGAGTTGTTAGTGTAGTATCTGAGGCGTCATCCTTAATCCAAGATTCCCCACCTTGTTCGAAATCTTCTAACCATTTGAAAGTAGCGTTATCTCTGTATTCAACCTCAGGATCAAAAGTGATTGTATCACCAATACTTAGGCTCGCAGTAGTTTGATAGGAAGTCATCACTTTATAATCAAATCGAGTAGCCGCAATTCCGTTTAATTTAATTCCAGGTGTGATGAGAACGTCGTGACTTCCTTCAGTGGCTATCACAGGGAACTTAGCAGGTAGCTCATAAACTCCTTGCAATTGATCGTCAACGTAAACCCAAGCATCACTAATGTCGTGAATGTCACTACCTTCTTCGGAGTAATCCGTGTTAACAGTAAACGAATCGATTTTGAAATAAACAGGCTCTGCAACTTCTTTAAACATTTGCTCACAAGAGCTAAAGCATATCAGGCAGATTATTGAAAGTAAAGCAAACTTGGCTTTCATAAATATAAACTCGTCAAAACCCCCATAACGTTGTTAGGAGATAGATATTGTACAAAGAAAGATAAATAGTGGAATTACTCCAATAAATTGGCACTTACTTTCAGCTTGTTCAGAATTTGATGAGCTACATCTAAAGCTTGATAACCTTCGTCAATAGTTACTTTTGGCACAGTATCGTTTACAATAGCTTCAGCAAATGTTCTCAACTCTTCTTTTATAGCATTCACAGGTTTAATATCTGGTTGATCAAAGTAGATCTCTTTTTGACCTTTATCATTTCCTAGATCAATGGTCATTGCATATTCATCCGTGTTTTTATCCACGTTTTTGATTTTAAATGCTTGAGCTTCTTTTTCTAAGAAATCTACAGTGATATATGCATTCTTTTGAAAGAATCTAGACTTTCTCATGTTTTTCATGGAGATTCTAGAGGCAGTTAAGTTTGCAACTGCGCCATTGTCAAATTCTAAACGAGCGTTACAAATATCGTGTGTGTCTGAAACAACAGAAACTCCAGATGCAGAAACCTTCTTTACACTGGATTTAACAACAGATAAAATGATGTCGATATCGTGAATCATTAAATCAAGTACAACGGGAACATCTGTTCCTCTTGGATTGAATTGAGCTAAACGATGACATTCAATAAACATTGGGTTATCCAGGAATTCAACAGAAGCAGCAAAAGCTGGGTTGAATCTTTCGACATGACCAACCTGTACTTTTACTTTAGCTTCATGAGCTAAATTCATTAAGTCTCTAGCTTCTTCAACCGTATTGGTGACAGGTTTTTCTATAAAAACGTGTCTTTGTCCTTTGATAGCTTTAACAGCGGCATCGTAATGAGACAGCGTTGGAGTCACTACATCTATAACATCGCATCTTTCTAAAAGCTCTTCGATTGTAGCGTAATATTTTATTCCAAACTCCTCAGCACATAGCTTGGCGTTCTCTTCGTCGATGTCGTAAAAACCAACCAATTGATACTCATCTTTTAATTCTTGAATCAATTTGATATGGATTTTACCTAAATGACCAGCGCCGAGAACTCCAATTTTTAACATGATACTGTTTGTTTTTTACAAATCTAGAATATAAAAGATCCATGAATTCCTATTAAGTTTGTTTTCATTCAAATAGCTGATGTTGAAAACTGACAATGGAAGATAATTACCGACACCAAGGAATGCGTACTCGCATGATAAATGAGTTAAGAGAAAAGGGGATTTCTGATGAGAAAGTTCTTAGTGCAATGATGAATGTTCCTAGGCATTGGTTCTTGGATTATGCCTTTTTGGAAATAGCTTATGAAAATAGAGCATTCCCTATTGGGTGTGAACAAACCATATCTCATCCTTATACCGTTGCTTATCAATCAGAATTGTTAGGAGTAGAAAAAGGAGAGAAAGTCTTGGAGATTGGAACTGGCTGTGGTTATCAAACATCTGTATTGTGTGAATTGGGAGCTAAGGTTTATAGTATTGAGAGACAAAAAGACCTGTATGAGAAGGGGAAAGTAATGCTTCGAAAATTAAAGTATCGAGCAACTACGTTTTACGGAGATGGTTATAAAGGTTTACCAACCTATGCACCGTTTGATAAAATTATTGTTACAGCAGGAGCTCCATATATTCCAGACGCTTTAATCGATCAACTGAAGGTTGGTGGAATGCTTGTAATACCAGTAGGGTCAGGAGATACACAGGTGATGAATGCGATTATTAAGAGGGGTGAAAACGAATATGAAAAAGAGGAATTAGGAGACTTTTCCTTTGTACCGTTATTGCAAAAGAAGGCACGTTAAATTTGAATGATATTAGAATATTCTTTAACTTGAAAAGAAACTACTATGGGTTTTGATACTTTACAACAGTTTGAGACAGAGGTAAAAGAGGAGAAAGTTGATTTAAAAGATTTGATCCTATATAATGATGATGTAAACACATTTGACTATGTGATTGATGCCTTGGTTAATTTATGTGACCATGACGCAATACAAGCTGAGCAGTGTACTTTTCTTGTGCATTACAAAGGTAAATGCGGTATCAAGAGAGATACGATTTCAAAGCTAAGACCACTTTGCGAGGCTATGCTAGAAAGAGGTCTTTCAGCTAAAATTGAGTAGTTTACTTCTGTAAAAAAGGGGCTGTTAAGGTCTTCTAGTATGAAAGGGATTTCCTTTAGAGATAATCTGAGAAATAGAAAACACAATAAGTTAAGCTATTACTCAAAAGCATATATTAATCGTTACCTAAATATGGGTAGCGATTATTTTTTGAAACAACTTTTGTCTAAAGAACCATCCACAAAAGATTTGGATAGGTTGATAGAGCGAAGAGATTATTATTGTTCAGATAATGCAGCTGGACAAGGAAAAGTTGCAATCAAAGAAATCAAGCATTTTCAAAAGCCTAAGAACTATTATATAGACTTGTATAAGGTTTTAAAGTTCTTTCCGAAAGACATTACCATTAACCATTTATTTGGTGACATTGATTACTCACCAGAGGAAGCTAGTTTTGTAAAAAGCAGACCCATCCTTAATTCTGAGAATTCAATTCTTCTTAAACTAAATCATATTCGTCATTTTTATTTTGTGGATGACGGGATTCCTTTTCATCAAAAAAAGGATAGTTTAATGTGGAGAGGGGCGATCTGGAAAAGACAAAAACAAAGGCAGTCTTTTTTTGATATCTATGGAGGTAATGAAAACTTTGATATTGGCTTGGTAAAAGGAATGGATGAATATTATCCAAAATATCAAAAGGATTTTCTAACAGTTTCAGAACAATTGAATAATAAGTTTATTCTATCATTAGAAGGAAATGATGTGGCAACTAATTTAAAGTGGATTATGTCTTCGAACTCTTTACCAGTTATGCCCAAGCCAACATGCGAGACTTGGTTCATGGAAGGTAAGCTAAAGCCAAATGAGCATTATATCGAAATTGCTCAGGATTTTAGTGATTTAGAAGAGAAATTAGAATTTGCTAAAAATAATAGTGAATGGGTAGAAGATATGATTCAAAGGAATCAAGCCTATATTGAAGAATTTAAAGATGATGATAAAGAGATGATTCTACAGTTGATGGTTTCTGATAAGTCGCTCAAGGCTTTTGGTCATTCATCCTATTTATCAAAACAGTTTCCATGGATGGCTATTTAACAGTTTTTAATAGGTTTGCTCAAAAAATTAGCAAAAATGATTTTGTTAGCTAAAAGCATTAGCTTAACTTAGTTTCATGATAAAAAATATAACTATGAATTTTGTACAAATATTAAAATACGTCTTAGCTGTAATCGCTGCCATTTTTGTGGTTTATGGCTTATTCTTCTTTATGAGAGTCATTATATTTATGGCTTTAGTAGGACTAATTGCAGGATTGATTTACAGAAGATATTTAAGATAATATGGGCTTGTTCGATTTTTTAAAGAAAGATAAGCGACACTACGATCCCAATAACATAACAGTTAAGGATTTAGAAACGGGTTTTGTTTTTGAGTATGACTTAAGAACATGGCGAGTAGACCAGTCGGCTTCTTATGATTGGGGGAAAGGGTTGTTCTCAAGGGAATACAAAATTACCGATGGAAAGGAATGGTTTTTCTTGTCAGTTGATGATGAGGAAGAAATTTTCTTAACGCTTACAAATAAGGTGATGATCCGAAAGGTAAAAGAAGATTTACCAGATTATATAGAGCTTAATGAAGCACCGCCAAGCAGGTTAAGTTTTGACGGGACAGATTACATTTTAGGGGAAGAATCTCCAGGGTATTTTAAGTCAGGACATCCGGATGAAAAAGGAGATTGGGAAGAAATGATTTCGTGGGATTACTTTGATGAAAGCGAAAAAAAATATCTTAATATTGAACAATGGTCTGAACGAGAGTTTGAGGCTTATGTAGGAGTAGTAATAAAACCTTTTGAGATCACTAATATATTACCAAACGATTAACTATGAAGAACTACCGGTATTTATGGGTTTCTATGATCACTTTGCTAGTAGTCTTAGCATCGTGTGGAGGAGCCAATAGATCTTACCAAAAACAGCCTATTGATGATATCATTAAAAGTCTGAACACACAGAAAAACTTTACGGTTATTCTTTATGACATGGATTATGATGAATCAAAGGATGCCTATCAACATCAATATCAAATATTGAAATCCCATGCTACAATAGCCGATTCATTGGTAACAGAAATGAGTCCATGGTACACTGTATCTGATGAGTTTTTTCAAAAGCATCAAGAAGATATGGGGATGGAAATTGTATCCAAAAAAGACGGTGTTGTTAAGAAGACTGTGAGTCCAGCAGGATACTCTAACTACGTAGGTAATGAAAAATACGGACGTTGGGAGCAAAGAAACGGAGAGAACTTCTGGTCTTTTTACGGGAAATATATGTTCCTAAGTTCTATGTTTCGTATGAGTATGTACCCTGTTTCATATGGTTACTATAATGGATACTATAATAATTATTACCGCTATAATCGTCCATATTATGGACATGGTGGCAGAACCTATGGTACCAATAGTTCTTACAATAGGTCAAATAAATCTTCAAGATGGAATAAAAGACCATCTTCATTTAAGCAAGGAGTAAGAAATAGAGTTAAATCAAGTACAGCTAGTAAAAGAAGACGATCAACATCTAGGTATAGAAGTGGGTCATCTTATAGATCAAGAGGCGGAGGATTCGGTAAATAAAAATGAAAGTTATGTTATCAATGTTATCAATAATTCCAGAAGGTTTAGTTTCTTTTTTGGTGTACCTATTAGCCTCTTTTGTGCTATTCTTTTTAGGTAAGTTAGTTTATGGATGGTTTCATCCTCAAATTGATGTTAAGAGTGAGTTGGTTAAAAAAGACAATTTTGCTTTTTCTCTTTCCATGATTGGTTATTATTTAGGACTCGTATTCATTATAGGAGGTTCGCTAATTGGTCCATCAAATGGAATGTTCGAAGATTTAGTAGACTTGTTCTCGTATGGATTATTGGGAATTCTTTTACTAAACCTTTCGACTATTATAAACGATAAGTTTTTACTGAGTAAGTTCTCCGTTAGAAAGGAGTTGCTAGAAGATCAGAATGCAGGAACAGGTGTTGTAGAAATGGCGAGTGCCATAGCTTCCGGTTTAGTTATTCACGGAGCCTTAATTGGTGAAACGACAGACTTGGTTCACGGTATGTATACAGCGTCGATATTCTGGTTGATTGGTCAGTTTGTAATGCTTTTAACTGGATTCATTTATAATAAAATGACCAAGTATGATATTCATGAACATATTGAAAAAGACAATGTAGCAGTAGGAATTGGTTTTGCAGGTGCTTTGATAGCTATGGCAAACATTATTCGTTTTGCTATTGGAGTGGAGTTTTCGTCATGGATGACCATTATGGAAGACCTTTCATATGACTTATTAATTGGTTTTGCCTTTTTACCTGTAGCTAGACTTTTGGCGGATAAGATTTTATTGCCAGGGGAGAAGTTAACTGATGAATTGGTTAATCAAGAAAAAGCAAATAATGGAGCTGGATTAATAGAGGCCTTCGCATACATCAGTGGATCTATTTTAATCACTTGGTGCCTGTAATGTTGAAATCCAACATTCTTAAGTTAGCTTTATTCGCTACCGGTTTATCTGGTATTGTTGCAGAGTACATGTTGAGTACGATGGCAACTTACTTCATCGGTGATTCGGTGTTTCACTGGACGATGATTATCTCAACCATGCTGTTTGCAATGGGCTTGGGGTCTAGGTTAACTCGATTTATTTCCGGAAGTCTTCTTGCTTGGTTCGTAGGTTTAGAATTAAGTCTTTCTCTATTTGTAGGATTCTCTTCCATGTTGGTTTACATCGGTTCTGTTTTTACAGAATATACTCCGATTATCATTTACGGATTATCCATAATCATTGGTCTTTTTATAGGAATGGAAATTCCTTTGGTCATGAGACTCAACAGTGAGTTTGAAGACTTAAAAGTGAACGTTTCTTCCGTGGTTGAAAAAGACTATTATGGTAGTTTAGTAGGAGGTGTCTTTTTTGCTTTTATTGGTCTGCCAGTTCTTGGATTAACTTACACGCCATTTCTTTTAGCAGGCGTCAATTTGGCCGTTGCTATCGTATTGATCTTCTTCTTGAAAAGTAACTTGAGCCAGCCTACTTTTAAACGATCCATAGCTGTCTCTCTAGTGTTATTGGTGACCTTGAGTCTAGGTTCTATTTACGCTCAACCTGTTGTTCTCTATGGAGAACAGGTAAAGTACAAAGATCAAGTGATTTATTCAGAGCAGTCTAAATACCAAA
>CBFIFL010000055.1:0-17671 GCA_965661855.1 Flavobacteriales bacterium | reverse complement strand
ACTAATGAGGCAATCAGAGATTGGATTTCGAATCCTTCTGATACGCATTACATCATTGGTAGTGTGGTAGGTCCGCACCCGTATCCAGATATGGTAGCTCGTTTTCAATCGATTATTTCAGAGGAAATAAAATGGCAGTTGAAAGAGAAGGAAGGTAAAGAAAATCCAGATTATGTAATTGCTTGTGTTGGTGGTGGAAGTAATGCTGCCGGAGCTTTTTACCATTTTATTGAGGAAGAAGAAACTGCTTTAATCGCTGCAGAAGCAGCAGGTTTAGGAGTAGATACTGATAAAACAGCTGCCACCACTAAGAATGGTAAGCCAGGTGTTTTACACGCAAGTTTATCTTACTTAATGCAGACGGAAGACGGACAGGTAATTGAACCGCATTCTATATCGGCAGGATTAGATTATCCTGGAATTGGTCCTATGCATGCACATTTGTTCAAAACAGGTAGAGCAAAGTTTCATTATGTAAAAGATGAAGAAGCATTAAAATCAGCTTATGATTTGTGTCTTTTGGAAGGAATTATACCTGCATTAGAGTCAAGTCATGCATTAGCGGTTTTAGATCAAAGAACATTTGAGAAAGATGACGTTGTTGTAATCAATTTATCAGGAAGAGGAGATAAGGATTTAGCAACTTATATGAAGCATTTTAATCCAGAGAATAATGGAGAATAGATTAAATAAAGCATTTAAGAAAGAGGGTAAGGCATTGAACTTATACTTCACTGCTGGTTATCCTGAGCTGAATGATACAACAAAGATTCTTAAGATAATTGAAGAGTCTGGTGTGGACATGGTGGAGATTGGAATGCCTTTTTCGGATCCTTTAGCAGACGGACCAACAATTCAACAATCTTCTGGTATCGCCTTGGATAATGGGATGTCTTTAAAGGTCTTATTTGAGCAATTAAAGGCTATTCGTGAAAGCATCGACTTACCTATAATTTTGATGGGCTACATTAATCCGATCATGCAATTTGGTATGGAGAACTTTATTCATGCTTGTGATGAGGTAGGAGTAGATGGATTAATCTTACCAGATTTACCATTGGATGTTTATGAGTCAAATTATAAGGACTTATTCGAGAAGAACGGAATAGCGAATATATTCTTGGTAACACCACAGACGAGTGAAGAAAGAATCAAGCATATCGATCACTTGAGTTCTTCGTTTATATATCTAGTTTCAACGGCATCAACTACTGGAAGTAAAGATTCTCAGGTGGCAAATTCAAAATCTTATTTCGAAAGGATAAAAGCAATGAATTTGAAGAGTAAAACATTAATAGGTTTCAATGTAAAAGACCAAGCATCATATGAATTTGCTTGTCAATATGCAGATGGAGCAATTATCGGGAGTGCTTTTGTGAAAGGAATTAGTCAAACAGGAAGTTTAGAAAGTAACATCACCTCATTTATAAAATCAATACGATGATTATTCAGTTAGAGTCAGGAGCAAGTCAACAAGCCATTGAAGAAGTAGAAGCAGTTTTATCTGAAATCGCTTATAAGAAAAATGAGATCAGTACTCAGTTTGCGAAGTATTGGGTTTGTATAGGTAAGAATGAATTTGACATCAGAAGGATTGGTTCACTTACAGCAGTGAGTGACGTGCACCGGGTTTCTGATTCCTTCAAATTGGTTTCTAGTAAATGGAAAGTTGGTCCTTCTTGCGTTGATTTAGGTGATGGAGTGAAAATTGGGGGAGGTCATTTTCAAACGATGATGGGACCTTGTTCAATTGAAAGTGATGCTCAAATTGAAGAGACCATAGCCTTCTTGAAAAAGAACAACATCAAGATAATGAGAGGTGGGGTTTATAAGCCAAGATCATCTCCTTATGCATTTAGAGGATTAGGTCAAGACGGCTTAAAGATCTGGCATGAGATTGCTAAAGAAGCAGGTGTAAAGATTGTAACTGAGGTAATGCAAGTCTCTCAAGTAGAAGACATGGCTGACTATGTGGATATATTTCAGGTAGGGGCGAGAAACTCACAAAACTTTAATTTACTTGACGCACTTGGAGAGGTTGATAAAGCCGTTCTATTGAAAAGAGGAATGTCAGGAACATTAGATGAGTTATTAAGTTCTGCAGAGTATATTTTCTCTCATGGTAACGAGAAAATTATGTTGTGTGAACGTGGTATTAGAACATACGAAACAGCGTACAGAAACACCTTTGACATCAATGCGATTCCAATTTTAAAGGAAAAATCTCACTTACCAGTGGTTTCAGATCCAAGTCACGGAGTAGGAATCAGAAAGTATGTTTCATCAGTTACCTTATCGAGTATAATGGCAGGAGCTGATGCCGCAATTGTTGAAATACATAGCTGTCCTCAAAAAGCATTTAGCGATGGACAACAAACATTGGATTTCAATCAAGCGGAGAAATTGATTAGTGACATCAATAGAGTGAGAGAGTTGTATAAGGAATTGTAGTTCTTAAATATTTTTTTTTGGTTTACACATAAGTATTTTTACCGAAACTGATCCCGAAGGGATTTCCCCTTGGTAGCACTGACCAACCCAAAAAGATTTATCCCTGAAGGGGATATCCAGTTGTTGGAAATCCCCTTCAGGGATATTGGTTGGGTGTATGTTTATACTACCAAGGGAGTATCCCTTCGGGATAGGTTTACATCAGGTATGAGAACCGTTCATTACTATTTACAAGGTAAAAGCAAGATTTATAAGTACACGTTTTGAAGAAAGGTAGAATTAGCCCTTTCCACCAAAATTTATCAGTACTTGTTATACTATTTATGCTTCCTGACCCAATTAATTGCTGATTCAAGAATACAATCAGTACTCAATTTGATTTAAGATTGCTTTTCTTACTTTATTTTTAAAGTAGGAATATTATTTCTTAGTTCTTTTTTCATGCTTTATTCTTATCTGAAAGCCAAAATAAAGGATTCGTTCTTGATAGTAGTTATAATCAATTAATGTATAATCTTGATTATAAAGGACCGACATTTGATTCTTATTATTTGTAAGATTAGAAATAGTTAAAAATGCTATAATTGGATTGTTTTTAACATTAATAATTTTATTTATTGTAAAATCGAGACGAAAGTAATTGTTAAACCTATTATTGAAATACTCAGTATAGACTGGTTGAAAAGACTTAGCATCTGGATTATAGTAGCTACTTGAAGGGGTTGAGTAAAGAAGCCCAGGTCTATTTGTTAACGATAAAGACGTGTTAAATAATTTAGGATTATTATAGGTTAATTGCGATTTAATGAAATATTTCAAAGACCCAGGAAGGTCTAGTTCATAATTATTAGCAACTCCTTTCTGGTCTAAAATCGTATTGTTTAATCCTACGGTGATATTTTTATTAATGAACCAGTTCACACCGATTTCAAGTCCATTTGTTACAACGGCATTAATTATTGGTTGATTTACAGAGTTAGAAGACCCCTTATCAGATTTGTGATAGTAAGCTAGACTTACGTTAAGTTTTTTTGTTTCATGAAAATAATCAAAGCTTAATTGATTACTTGATAACAAGTCAAACCGTTTAGCGTAAGAGTTAGGCAGGGAGTAGCTATGGAATAAACCATATCCAACAATTAACCTATTGGTTGAATTAAAATTGTAAAACGATGATATTTGGTGACTTAAATAATCAAAGGTAGAAAGGTTGTTAAGGTTCTTTCTTAGTCCAAAAGATATCCCTAGTTTTTTGGTTGGGAGGTAGTTAATGTAAAATGATGATTCGATTGATTTATTAGATAGTATTGAATCCGATTTAAACACTGAAGAGGAATCGGATATTGAATAATAATATGTAGGTAGTATTTCGTTGAAATAGTATTTTGAATTAAAGTAGTCTATATTATATTGGAGGTTAAGTTTTTTATTAAACTCATGTCTATGAGAAAGACTAGTGAAATAATTAATCTTATCAATATTTGAATTCAAAGTGTTGAAATCAAAGGAGCTTTGTGTAAAGTCTACAAGGGTGGATATTTTTATAATATCATTATTATGGGCATAAGATAAATTGTTAATCGTGAATTTTCTACTTTGATTAGCCGTTGAATTGTCGGAGGTATTAGCTATGTTAAATTTAGCTCTATATGACTCATTTATTCCATAGCTTAAGGTGTTAAAGTTTATTTTTCCGGATAGATTGATATGAAAATTAACACCTACATCTAAAGATGAAAAGTTATTTAAATGATCTAAGCTTGATGAATTTAATTTTAATAAAGGACCGGAACCTTGGGCATTGGAGTATAGTTGTAAAAAAGCTTTTTCCTTGAATTTATGATTAAGCATATACCCAATGTTTGCTAAACTTAAAGCTATTTGAGACCTGTTAAGATCGATACTACTGTTCGTTTCAATTGATACTAAACCAGCACTTGAGTTTCCATAGGTTAAGGGAGGGTTGCTTGCGTAGACGTATTGTTTTTGGATTAGTTCAGTGTTAAATAGAGAAAAGTTACCAAGACCATTATTTTGAGCATTTCTAACTGGGTTTAAGATCGGTACTCCATTCAAATAGACTCTTGAACGGTCAGCAGACCCGCCTCTTAATTCTGGATTTGCTGTTTCGTTTGTATTTGTTGATGCGGGAAGTATTTGAATGGCATTTAAAGGATCTCCTTTTGAAATTGGATTAAAATAAATATCCAGTTTTGAGACTTTAGAAACAGAGTATTTTTCAGAAATTGGATCCTTAGTAATTATTTCAACCATAGCTATTTGATGACTCAAAGGTTCAACAGAAATCTCAATACTATCTTTAACTAAGTTAAAGTCAATTGGAATAGATATTGGTTTATGAATGATTGACCTGATTAGAAGTGTATCAAGTCTTTGATAACTTGATAATGAGAATTTACCGTTAAAATTAGAAATAGTTGAGATGGTTGGAGAGGAACTAAATACCAGTGTTACACCAAAAACTGGTTCATTGTTTTCATCAATTATAGAACCTGATATATTGTGTTGAGCTCTTATTAAAAAGCTTATTATCATTAGAAGAAGAATACAAACCTTTCTAAAAAGCATAGTATATATATACAATAATCGGTATTAGAATAAATGACCACGAGAATAGGATGAAAATATAAGAGAACAGAGCGTATAAAGCATAATGAATTTTTTTAAGGTTGAATGATTTAGGTTTTAGTAGCGATTTAAGAACCAAAGCAGATTCATCAAATAAATCATCTTTCTTAACCATTTCAGTAAAGATGTAGTAGCCATCAGATCCTGGTAAGAATATGTTCATACCAAAGAATGTTCTTATAGCTATCGATATCATTGCACAATAGAATAGGAACGATAAGGTAGGGAAGTCAACATGATATTCCTTCGTAAAATAGATTAAAAAGATCACGAGGATTAAGTCAAAGATAAAACCTCCCGCATTGATTAACATCCTCTCTGATCTTTTTTTAATCAAACCAGTAAGTACTTTGTTGTAGAAAATCGGAATAACAAAAAATAACATTCCAAAGCCAAACAGGGAAGTTCTTCCTTTTAGGATTTTGTAGAAGAAGTAATGACCGAATTCATGAATACAAATTGATAAGAAAGTTGACAAGTAAATAAATCCGAAAACTTTGCTAAAAGGAATAGGAACATTATATAAGGTTTCAATATAGTTCGCTTGAAAACTTAAAGGTTCCGAAAGAAGATTCACGGCCATGAAGATTGAGGCTGTGATCAGAAAAGAAGCAAAAAGTATTTGAGAGGTTTTATTTTCGAAAATTCGTTCTAGCCTAGTCCCTGTGAAATCAATTTTAAGAACCTCAAATAGCTTTTTTTTTCTTTTGTAAACCGTTGTGATCCAGAATTCCTTTTTGTCAGTCACCGAATCTGTTAATATTTGGTTTTCCTTTGCTTTATCTATAAGTTGAGATAATTGAGATTCCTCAATTTCTACAACATCACTAAAAGCAGAAATAACATTTTGGAAGTCTTTTAGTTTTGAAAAGGATTTGATTATGTCAAACTCTATATTTGACATCTTTACAAATTTATCAGAGTTTCCAATTTTTAAGAGAAGTGAGTTGTTTTTCTCCTCTAAGACAGTGAGGCTTTTGTTTAAATACATAACTAGTTAATAGTCCCGAAAGACATTGCTACAAAAGGTTTATGTAATGAGTTCTTGATTTTCAAAAGTTGCTGTGTTTGGTCGTGTAGTATCCCTCCGAACGGACAACAACCAAGGTTTGTTTGAGCGGCACTTAGATAGGCAGAATGAATAAATTCACCGATTTCTACGAATGAAAGGAAGAGTCCGAAATCTTCATATTTAAAGGATTGTTTATTTATTACGCTTGTAAATAATAGGTAGAAGTTGGCATTATCAAAATCAATGTTTGCCTTTCGACCTTCTTTATGCATTATAGAGCTATAAAATTTTTCTTTTTTATCTTCTGAATCCAGATAAATAATGGACTCAAGCTCACCTTGAAAGACATTGTATCGATATACCCCAGGAGGGAGATCTTTTATATTTAAACAAGCAATGTAAACTTCAGTTGGATATAGCGATCCCCCTGAAGCTATATTTCTTCTTGTTCGGTTCATTTTTTCACCATGAACTTCGAATTCTTCGGATCCTGTTATTCTGTAAAATAGGTGGAGGAAGTTACTTAATTGCTCAAAAGACATTTCTTCTCCAGAATATTGACGGATTGACTTTCTTTTGTTGTTTAAAGCTTCAAAACTTTTAAAAGATTCGGAGTTATCGTTTGGCTTTATTTTAAAAGTGTCACAAAAACCAGTTTCCATTTGTGATCCAAGAATTTTTCTAACCAGATTTGGAGAGTTGTTGACATGCTGAATAATCTCAAATTTATTCAAAGTCTCCAAGTGGTATTCTTCAAACTTTATTCCGTTAAGAAATTCAAGAGCCTTGTCAGTAAGTCTATGCTCTGATAGTATATTAGAAATTGTATCGGATTTCATCTTTAAAATAGATTAGGGAATTCTTGTTTTGCTAGAGCTTTTATTTGTTCTGATTTAGCATTTTGATTTTCTTGTTTATAATACTTCATCAATAATTGATAAAGCTTAGGTTTTCCCCATTGTGGATTAAGGCAAGCTGAGCTGTTAGTTGAAGATGGACAACTCAAGCCTTTAATTCCATATTCTTCAACTTTTGTCATTCCACCAAACATTTTGGGTGTATAGAAGTTATGTGATGCTAAAACATAGTAAGCTCTTACATTTTTACTATTTAATTCTAAAGCTTTATTAGCATTAGTTACAACACTTTTAGATATTGTAGATAATTGCATCATGTTTGCAAATTGAATTGAGTACGATATGCTTGCCGCATACAAAGCATAATTCTCCGAGCTATCAAGGTTTTCTTTTAACATTTCTAAGGCGAAGGTGTTAAATCTTTCAGAGTTAACATTATCGTTCTTTTTACTCTTGAAGTATATTCCTTTACTATAATTTATATAAGATAGCCAATATGCTTTTTCTGTATTTGGCATTTTTGAAACCTCTATACTGTCATAAAGACTGTCTATGTAAACAAATGATTCTAGCTTAAACATTTGAGCAACCATGTTTTCTGTGTATCTAGAAAAACAACTGGAATCAGCGATAGAGTCTTTATCAACATTGATATCTTTCAAGTTGAACTCTTTTTGTACTTCTTGTTTAGAGTTGAATGCGCTTAATACACCTGAATAAATTAAAGTGGTAAAAAGGATAAATGTTGTAATAATGATTTTCATAATAATATTTTTCTTCACGATTATTTGTTTTTATGGAAATGGATGAGGGTATTTTGTAAATAGGTTATTGGAATCTTTGTATAAACCTAAATAAATAAAATTATGGTTACCAGTTAGTAGGTTTAATTTAGGAGTAGTGACTTTAACTACTTCAAACCCTAATTGTCTTACATCAACTGTTGTAAGTACGGAATAATAGATTGGGCCGGTTTTAGAAAAATCAATATCTTCTGTTGCTATTCCGTTTAAGTGATGCTCATGGTCTATCCATAGATCTTTTCCTGTATTGTATTTTTGTGCATCTATGATTAGGGGTACTCGATTTCTTAATTCTGGATAAACGTTATATAAAGCAAAGTGATGTTTAAATGTTTTGATTTCTGAAAAATCGTCTCTGTTAATTAGTTCTTCACTAATTTCATTTTTATTTTGCTGATAAACCATTTCAACATATTCGATCCCTTGATATGCTTCTATCCCTGCTTTAATGAGAGCTTCTAATTTATTTTCTCTGGTAGCAGAACCAACGCTTTGATATATTTTATTATTCTTTTTGAAATATAGGAATACAACAAAAGTTGGAAGTAGAGCTTGGTTTCCTATGTCATAAATAGAAATCCTTACCTGCTCATTATTGAATAGTTTTTGAATTTTATCGTTACCGGAAAATTTATTAAGAATAAAATCAAGGCTAAGTTTTCCTGTTAAATCTTGCTTTAACCAGAATTTAGAAAAGGCATCCCTTTCTATACATTCTAAAAGACCACTTTCAATGGCTTTATTAATATTTACTTGGGCGGCAGTTCCAGTGGATGTATTTACATGGAACATTCCGTCACCGTCTATATTCTCTATGTTTGTCATAAAGAAAGGAAGTAGAACAGGAGAGCCTGTTTCATAATCGCAACTTTCAATCCAGTGTACTTTAGTAGTCTTTTCGAATCGATTGAATTCGAATCCAGGCGTATCGTATTGTTCCTTACTGAAATATTTTAAGTCGTCAGGATTAAAACACTTGTAGCGTTTTGTAAGTTCATTGTAACTACCGAAGATTAGTCCATCCTTATTTTGGAAAGACGACGAATACCTTTCTACGTATTCTCCAATGGCTGCTATCTCTGCTTGTTTTTCATCAAATGAAATACCACCCCCTGTAAGATTAAAAGACGAATTGTTACCAATTGATGCAAGATTAGTTGAATACCGGACTCTTTCAACAAGGCCTTCTGGCATATAGCTATTACTAGCAATTTTAATCCTTGGTTTATTAAAAAAGCCTAGATTACCGATTAACTCATTTATCATATTGGACTATATATTGAATTATGTTTAGAGCAATTAGTGCAAATAGGAGATTTTGTTACAACATGAGAATTGTTTTCATATTCTAGGAAATCAATGAAAACGGAACGGTTATACAATCTTTTATTGTTAAGGTTAAGAACTTTGTGTAGTTCATTAGCTATAAATGAAAAGTTAATTTCTATGTTTCCAATATCTATAATGTTACCTGAGGTTATTTGGTTATAGCTATTTGTATCCTGAAGATTCTCTATAATTAGCTCTGGATTAGAGGCATTAAAAACCCTTCTAGATTCGATACATTTTAAGCATACAGTACCTTTCTTTGGGTTCATCAGAGGTCCTAGAGAAATACCATTATTGTATAATTCAATATATAAAATATCATTATTCAAGTTTCTTTGAAAATCACTGATTGTGTCTATTACATCTGAATCGTAATATAAAGGACCTATTACAACAGTAAAAAGTGAATTATCGATAGATGTTAGATTAGATATATCGTAAGCGTTCTTAAGATTGATATTATAGTCCCCTAACTTCGATTTCAATGGTGTACTAGATTGAGGTTGACCTCCGAAGTTGGCAATAACATTTATATTTTGAATCTCCTTATCGTAATCTAACGTATCTATTAGTTGATTTTGCTCTAGCCATGCCTCAATACTTTCAATATAATCTTTACTGAGATCTATAGAGGTATAATTAGAATCTAAAGTTGAATCAATACTTTTAGCTTGATGATTAAGAAGTACACTTATTATATCATTAGCACTATTACCTTTTACCTTTTTTATATTATCTGAATCTGATAATAAGATAAACTCGTTCTGTGACTGCTGATAAACTTTCCATGAAGTCTTTGTTTTACTCATGATTCGAAGGGTTTAATGAATAGAATAAGCACAGAAAACTGAGTCTTCTGTGCTTATAAATAATATTTGTTCCTGTTGTTAGATTAACAACAACAACAACAACAACAAGCGTAAACAATGATATCGTCTCCTTTTCCACCATCAACATCACCACCTCCTGAAGAAGGAACTGGTTTTGGAGCTGCTAATTCTTTTGTCTCAATTACTTCTAAACTTACTTCTAGTTTTTGTAAATTTTTCATTTCAATTTGTTTTTAAGTAGCCTTCGCTAAAAAAGTTTAATTTATTATAAATAACTCCTTCCAAACAGTTTACTCGGCAAAGTGCTTTGTGAGGGTGAATTGTTGCCGCAATTCATAGTAAATTGTTGATCAAGCATTTTACTATCTGAGTTGACACAAATAAAGAAACATGAGTTTTAATAAGTTGTAAAATTATCTTCAGATTCGGAAGATATTGTTCTGAAGCTGGAATATTTCTTTCTGTCATAAAATATTTGGTTTTTTAATCGGTGTTTGTAGTTGTTTGATTTTCAGTGGTTATAGGGTTTGTTTTTTTTATTTCAGAAAGAAAAAGGGACTTAAGTAGT
Organism: Flavobacteriales bacterium; assembly: GCA_965661855.1. GTDB lineage: Bacteria > Bacteroidota > Bacteroidia > Flavobacteriales_C > CBFIFL01 > CBFIFL01. The sequence continues at coordinate 7,172 of CBFIFL010000055.1, read as the reverse complement.
AAATTTTACTAAATTTGGCTTAAACTAATAAGCAGAGATGTCATTTAAACTAAAAGACCCTTCGAGAAGGATTTATTTGTGTAGAATAGAGAAGAATCTATCACGCCAATACCTTGCAGATTGTCTAAATGTAACCGAGAGGACCATAGGAAATTGGGAGTCAGGAAAGACAGCCTTAAATATTACCCAAATTAATAAAGTTGCTGAGGTATTAGAGGTTAGTCCATTGCATTTAGTTGATGTACCTAGTTTAGATTAGTTTGTAGGACAAAGAAAATTAGGATATATGTGGTTAATTTCCCTCAAACAAATCACCTAAAACCTCTTCAATTAGGTTGCTTTCGTAGCCTTTACCCAATAGGTGTCGAAACATTTTTTGTTTGATTTCAGCTTGATTCTTTCCCTTAGTTAAGGGAAGACGTTTTTCAGCGAGATATACTAAATTGGAAAAGTAAATAGCGGGTTCAATTTGAGCCATTCCTTTTTTAATACAATAGGCCGAAACTTGTCTTGATTTAAGTTCAAGTTCCAGTTTCTTTCTTCCCCACCTTTTGAATTTATACTTTCCACGAACATAGGCTTCTGCATAGCGTTGTTCATTCAGGAAATTATCTTTTATAAGATCGGTTATTACACTTTCAGCTTCTTCAGAAGAAAGTCCGTAAGAAAATGCTTTCTTACGGACTTCACTTTGTGCACGCTCTTGATAAGCGCAATATTTTTTAAGTTTTTCTAGCGCATCTAGATAAGTCAATACTTCTCTAGCCATTAGAAAATTGGCTTGAATTGACTTGGTTTAGCTTCGCTCATTAACTCGTAAATCTTTTCAACTACATCTTCTACTGAAGGGTTGGTGAAGTAATCTCCGTCATCACCATAAGCTGTTCTATGGTCTTGAGCTGCGATAGTAATAGGCTCAGAATCTAAATGGAAATATCCTTTTTGATCCTCTAAGATATGCTGTAACATATATGCCGACGCACCACCTCTGTGATCTTCATCTAAACAAACTAGACGATTTGTTTTCTTGATTGATTCAACAATGCTGTGGTTAACATCAAATGGAATCAATGTTTGAACATCAATTAATTCAACTGAAATTCCTAATTCCTTTAATTGCTGAACCGCAGCTAAAGCAATCTTGAAACAAGATCCATAAGTCACAATGGTTACATCGTTTCCTTCTGCCATTACTTCAGGAATACCAAGTGGAGTTTTGAATTCAGTTAAGTTTGTTGGAAGTTTTTCCTTCAAACGGTAACCGTTTAATGGTTCAATAACGATTGCTGGATCATCAGACGCTAATAATGTGTTGTAGAAACCTGCAGCTTGAGTCATATCTCTAGGAACACAAACGTACATTCCTTTTAATGAGTTAAGAATCATTCCCATTGGGGATCCTGCATGCCATACACCTTCAAAACGGTGTCCTCTAGTTCTGATTAATAGAGGTGCTTTTTGTCCTCCTTTTGTTCTATAATGAGTTGTACATAAATCATCAGATAATGTCTGTAATCCATACAACAAGTAATCTAAGTATTGAATTTCAGCGATTGGACGTAAACCTCTTAAGGCCATTCCAATTCCTTGTCCTACAATAGTAGCTTCTCTAATTCCAGTATCGAATAACCTTACATCTCCATGCTTTTCTTGTAATCCAGCGAAAGCTTGATTCACCCCACCAATTTTACCAGCATCTTCTCCAAAAGCTACCAATTCTGGCATCTTAGTAAATAGAGCATCAAAGTTTTCTTGTAGAATAATTCTTCCATCTTCTAAAGTACTGTTCTCAGCATATACTGGAGCAACAGCCTTAGAAGCTAATGCAGCTTCTGCGGATTGAGAATATAAGTAAGAATTAAATCTATCGTGATTTTCAATTTTTGAAACATTGTACCAATCCAATAATGCTTTCTTCTCAGCAAGATCTTCGTTTCTTAAAATTCGAAGTGCTTTTCTAACTGTAGAAACAACAATCTTTCTTGATAAAGCTAATTCTGAAGTCATATCGTTCACAAGCTTTTGTAAGAATGCAGAGTTTGAACTCTTAGCAATTACAGCATTGATCAAAGCAACTACTTCATTCATTTCAGCTTTAATAGGATCTTGGAATGCTTTCCAAGCTCTACCTTTAGCTTCTCGTACTGTTTTCTTAGCTTGCTTTTCAATTGCTTCTAAAGTTTCTTCATTTGCAATTCTGTCTTTCCCGTTTTCTCCAACTGGGTTTTCAAGAATCCATTTTTTGAACTGCTTAACACAATCATATTCTACTTCCCAAGCCAATCTTTCTTTAGACTTGTATCTCTCGTGAGATCCTGATGTAGAGTGTCCTTGTGGTTGAGTAACTTCTTCAACGTGAACCAGAACAGGTACATGGTTTTCTCTAGCTACTTCTGAAGCTTTTTTATATGTTTTACATAAATGAGCATAATCCCAAGCTTTAGTCTTTAAGATATAAAACCCTGGTTTTTCATCTGTTTCAGCAAAACCAGATAATGCATCAGAAATAGATTCTTTTATTGTTTGATATTTTTTAGGGACTGAAATACCGTGACCGTCATCCCAAACAGACATAACGATAGGTACTTGTAAAACACCTGCTGCATTCATAGTTTCCCAGAAATGACCTTCAGATGTTGAAGCATCTCCAATCGATCCCCAAGCAACTTCATTTCCATTATCAGAAAATTGACTAAGACCACTCAACCCTTTATTTTGTCTGTATAATTTTGATGCTAGACCTAATCCTAATAAACGTGGCATTTGTCCGGCAGTAGGAGAGATGTCAGAAGTTGTATTCTTCATCTTTGTTAGATCCTTCCATGTTCCATCTTCGTTTAATGAGCGAGTAGCGAAGTGAGAATTCATTTGTCTACCCCCCGAAGCAGGGTCGTGACTTAAATCCGTATTAGCGTAAAGTTGAGCAAACCATTCATCTAAATTGGTGATTTCAGAAGCAAACATCCAAGTTTGATCTCTGTAGTATCCTGATCTAAAGTCTCCTTCAACAAACTGTTTTGCTAAAGCAATTTGAGGTAATTCCTTTCCGTCACCGAAAATTCCAAATTTTGCCTTACCCGTTAGTACTTCTCTACGTCCTAGTAAACTTGCCTCTCTACTTTCGATTGCGATACGGTAGTCATTCAATACAGAGTTTTTAAAATCCTCTATTGATAAATTACCCGTAATACTTGTATTTGTTTGCTCTTTAATATTGCTCATAACGCTTATTGGATTACCTATTAATTAGGAATCGAAAAGGTACGCAATATATTGTGTGAGTGAGGGGGTGTGGTGGCTGTATTTGCCCTGTTAGAAGTTAGTGTTAGAAGTAAGTTTTTGAATTGGAAATAGTCCCAAGCTCACTTCTAACAAACTTCGTAGAAGATTACTTCTTCTTTTGTTTTTCAGCAATTTCTTGCATTTTCTTTTGCCATTTCGAAGTCTTCATTGGCTTGTTCTTGTGCTGTTCAATTTTAGCTAAGATTGCCTCTTCATTTACGAAGAACTTTTTGATGAGTAAAGTCTGGCTAATAGTAATAAGGTTAGCCAATAGATAGTAGTATGATAATCCTGCAGCAGAGCTATTGAAAACAAATAACATCATCAATGGCATGAAGTTCATCATGATCTTCATTTGCTTCGCTTGCATTTCACCACCTGCTCCACCAGAAGGAGTCATTTGGTTATTGAATCTTGTATAGAAGAATAATGAGATCGCCATTAAGATGGTGAATAAACTCATATGGTTTCCATAGATTGACGATAAGAAAGGGATATCACCACCCCAAGTAATCAAGTCATCAAATGTAGATAAGTCATCTGCCCATAAAAAAGACTCTTGTCTTAATCCTATTGCATTAGGGAAGAATCTAAACATGGCGAATAAAATCGGCATTTGAAGAATAGCCGGAATACATCCTGCCATTGGGTTTACACCTGTTTCTTTGTACAACTGCATTACTGCTTGTTGCTTCTTAACAGCATCAGCATCTTTGTTTTCTTCGTTGATCTTATCCAAACGTGGCTTAATAACTCTCATCTTAGCAGATGACAAGTAGTTCTTATAGGTAATAGGGAATAAGATAAGCTTGATTAAAAGCGTAATTAATAAGATGGCTAGACCAACGTTAACTCCATTATTCACAAAGAAGTGGAATATTGGACTGATGAAGTACTCATTCATTGAATAGATGATTCCCCAACCAAATTCGATTTGATCTTCAAGGTGAGCATCGTATGACGCTAATACGTTAAAATCAATAGGAGCAAAGATGAATTCATTTTGAATAGAGAAATGCTCTCTAGCTTCAAAAGGAATAGATGTACTTGCAGTTAACGTTTCAAAGTATTCACCAGTTGATACTTTTGTAGATAATTCTGCTCCTGCAGGAAATACCGTTTGAGGAATAAGAGACGAAGTAAAGAACTTGTGTCTCATTGCAATGTAATCCAGTGGATATTCAATGTTTTCTGTCTCGTTGTCTGTTTGACTTACGTAATCACGTCCTTCTTCCGGATTGTAATAGTATACCGTAGAGATTTTTTGTTGATCCTCGAAATCTTTTTCTAAAGAAGGTAGACTTTGCTTCCAAGTGAAAGGAAGACCATTTTGATCAGCTAATAAATCACTTTGTAAACCGTGGAAATCAACATCGAAACCTACTTTGTAATCATCTGGATAGAACGTATAGATGTAGTCAATATGTTTATCTCCAGTACCTTGTAGCCTTAACTTAATCGTCTCTGTTTCATTTTCAGCAATAAAAGACGATGAAGATGAGGTGAAATATAAATCCTTCGTTTCTAAATTCTTATACTTTAAATTGATAGAGTAAAAAGAAGAATCTGCAGTGAAAAGAGTTAATGAATCTCCGTTGTATGTTTGATAACCTTTTAACTGTATTTCAGAAATGTATCCCCCTTTTTTAGAGATTTTCCCTCTAAACTTTTTGTTTTCAAAAGTAATGAAGTCGTTACTTCCTTTGGCCGCTGGAGTGAAGATACCATATTGGTTACTTAATTCTACGTTTTTTAATGAATCTTTGATTGATTCAACTAATGACTGAGGAGCATCTGCAGTCGCAGCTTCAATATCTTCTGTTGCATCAATAACAGGGCTTATTTCCTTTACAGGATTTAAAGCCGCTAATGAATCAGCTACAACTTCCTTTTTTAATCTTTCTGCATCTAGCTCTGCTTGGTTCTTTGCACTGTAAAAGTTAAACCCTACTACTAGAGCAACCATTACTACTATACCAATTATCGTATTCTTATCCATTCTGTTTCTTTAATTAATTTTTAGCCGCAGCTTCAATGAACTTTACAAATAAAGGAGCTGGGTTAGCCACTGTTGATTTGTATTCTGGATGAAATTGAACTCCAATAAAATATGGATGATCTTTAATTTCAACGATTTCAACTAGACCTGTTTTAGGGTTTTTTCCAGTTGCAATCATTCCATTATTCTCAAATTCTTCTAAATATTTATTATTGAATTCATAACGGTGACGGTGTCTTTCATGAATGATTCCGTTTCCGTAGATATCTTCAGCTAGTGTTCCTTCTTTGATCTCACAAGCATAAGAACCTAAACGCATAGTACCACCCATGTTTGTGATATGCTTTTGTTCTTTCATGATATCAATTACAGGATGCTCTGTTTCAAAATTGTGCTCTTTAGAATGAGCATCAAGACCTAATACGTTTTTAGCAAACTCAATAACAGCACACTGCATTCCTAAACAAATTCCAAAGAATGGTACTTTGTTTTCTCTGGCATATTGAACTGTAGCTAGCTTTCCGTCGATTCCTCTCTCTCCAAACCCTGGAGCAACTAAGATTCCTTTCAAATGTGAAAGCTTCTCAGCAGCATTTTCACTATTGATACTTTCAGAATGAATCCATTCTAAGTTAACCTTAACTTCATTGTATGCACCAGCATGAATGAAAGCTTCAGAAATAGATTTATAAGCATCTTGTAATTCAACATACTTACCAATCAATCCAATAGTGATCGTTTTCTTTGGAGCTTTTAATTTCTTCAAGAATGACTTCCACGTTTTTAACTCAGGTTTTGGTCCAACCTCTTCATTCATTTTTCTCAATACAACTTCATCTAATCCTTCGTCCATCATTAATAACGGAACATCATAGATACTACTTGCATCCATAGATTCAATCACTGAGTCAACACTTACGTTAGTAAATCTTGCAATCTTAGATCTTAACTCATCAGGAATATGGTGCTCTGTTCTACAAACTAAGATATCTGGTTGTACACCATATTCTAGTAATGTTTTAACAGAGTGTTGTGTTGGCTTTGTTTTTAACTCACCTGCAGCAGATAAGAAAGGGATTAATGTTAGGTGAATAACCAAACATCTTTCTTTTAATTCCCAGTTTAATTGTCTTACTGCTTCGATATATGGAAGAGATTCAATATCTCCAACTGTTCCACCTATCTCAGTGATAACGAAATCAAATTTGTCCTGCTTTTCAAGAGAACGAACTCTATACTTGATCTCATCTGTAATATGAGGGATAACTTGAACAGTTTTCCCTAAGTAATCTCCTTTTCTCTCTTTATCGATAACCGCTTGGTAAATTTTACCAGTTGTAACGTTGTTATCTTGAGAAGTTGGAGTATTTAAGAATCTTTCGTAGTGACCTAAATCTAGATCAGTTTCAGCTCCATCATCAGTTACAAAACACTCTCCATGTTCATACGGATTCAATGTTCCTGGATCAATGTTGATATATGGATCTAATTTTTGAATGGTAACAGAATGTCCTCTAGCCTGTAGCAATTTTGCTAAAGAAGATGATATAATTCCTTTACCTAAAGAAGATGCAACTCCACCAGTAACAAATAAGTATTTCGTATTGCGCATGTAACCTAAAATTTAGGCACAAATTTAGTGTTTTAAATCTGCACAGCGAAAAGAAAGAACCTTAATTCACGTTAAATGGGTAATGTAATTTATCAGCAATAAGAACAACAAAATGTGAGTAAAATCCTTTAGTATCAAAGAAATCAAAGAAGGGAAGCATTTAAATTCAAAAAAAACAATTGACCATGAGGTATTTAACAGTCATTTTTCTTTTTACAACAGTTATTGGCTTCGCTAAGATGACCCCAGAACAGTACATTGAAAAGTATAGAGAAAGTG
>CBFIFL010000054.1:0-18839 GCA_965661855.1 Flavobacteriales bacterium | reverse complement strand
AAAGTTTGGAAATACCAAGATACAGTATCTGAAGAAGCTGTATTGCGTTTTAGGGAACACTTAAATATTCATCCAATATTATTGAAGTTATTACTTCATAGAGGAGTTGATACTTACGATAAAGCAAAGCCATTTTTTCGTCCGTCATTATCTGAAATACATGACCCTTATTTGATGAAGGATATGTACAAAGCTGTTAATCGAATTGGTAAAGCGATTAATGAAGGACAAAAAATAATGGTATATGGAGATTACGATGTGGATGGTACAACTGCTGTTGCGTTGATGTATCATTTTCTTTCCAGATATTATTCAGAGGTTATATACTACATCCCAGATCGATACAAAGAGGGTTACGGGGTTTCTTATCAAGGAATAGATTTCGCAAGTGAATTGTCTTGCGATTTAATCATTGCTTTAGATTGTGGTGTTAAAGCTATTGAAAAGGTTGATTATGCAAAGGAAAAGGGAATAGATTTTATTATTTGTGATCACCATACACCGGGTGAGAAATTACCTCAAGCTGTTGCTGTTTTAGATCCAAAGCGAAAAGATTGTACTTATCCTTTTAAAGAATTGTCAGGATGTGGAGTTGGCTTTAAATTGGTTCAAGCATTACTTCAGCATTGGGATCGAGAGCAAGAGGAAGCTTTTCGATATCTAGATATACTAGCGATATCAATATCTGCGGATATGGTTTCTTTAGTTGAAGAGAATAGGATACTTTGCTCACTAGGATTGAAGTCGATTGCAAGTTCTCAGAAACCGGGAATTCAATCACTATTAAAAACCAGTAAGATTTCAGGAGAAGTTAGTACCGGTGATATAGGGTTTAAGATTGGACCTAGAATTAATGCTGCTGGTAGAATGGATCATGGTAAAAAAGCGGTTGAATTATTAGTTTCTGAAGACGGTGACTTCACTGATTTTGGAAGTGAAGAAATGGATGTTGCAAACGAGAATAGAAAAGAAGAACAATTAAAAACCCTTAATGAGGCCATTGCACAAATTGAATCATGGGGAAACATTGATGAGCTTAAAAGCATTGTCGTTTATCAAGAGAATTGGCATAAAGGAATTGTTGGAATTGTTGCGTCTAAACTGGTAGACATCTATTATAAACCGACGATCGTCTTAACTAAATCAGGTGAGAAAGTAGCTGGAAGTGCCAGGTCTGTTAAAGAGTTCAGTATATATGATGCTTTGGATTTAAGTTCAGAGTGCTTGATTCAGTTTGGTGGACACATGTATGCAGCAGGAATGACCTTAAAAGAAGAGAATGTTTCTTTGTTCAGACAGAAACTGGAAGAGGTGGTGGCAGATAAAATCAAACCGGAACAATGTTTTCCTGAGGTAGAAATAGAATCAGAAATAAAGCTAGGTGATATAACACCAGCCTTTTACAAGATTCTAAAAGATATGGGTCCGTTTGGACAAGATAACCCTTCACCTATTTTTTCTGCAGAAGGAGTTTTTGACACAGGTGACGCTAGAATTGTTGGAGATAATCACTTGAAATTGAGTCTTAATGATGGGAGTTCAGAAGAAAGTATTGCTGCAATTGGATTTAATTTGGGTTATTTTTCACAGGGGTTTACGAATGGAGATAAATTCAAAATAGCCTTTTGTATTGAAGAAAATTCATTTAGAAATAGGAAGACTATTCAGTTAGATATTAAAGACATTAAACTAGTCTAAATGCTTACATTTGTTATGTATCAAAAGCATTTCAATGGAAAATTTATTACTAGAGAATAAGGATGGAATACTTACTATTACCATCAATAGACCTAAGCAATTAAACGCGTTAAATAGTCAAACAATTAATGAGCTTAACACTGTTTTAAACAATAGTGAAGCAGATAGTTCAGTGAAGGTTATAGTTATTACAGGTTCTGGTGATAAAGCTTTTGTAGCAGGTGCAGATATCAAAGAATTTGCTAATTTCTCAGTAGAGGAAGGTAGTCAGCTGAGCAGAGAAGGTCACGAGAAATTATTCGATAGAGTAGCTTATTATTCAAAGCCAATTATTGCAGCCGTTAATGGTTTTGCTTTGGGGGGTGGATTAGAATTAGCGATGTCTTGTCATATCAGAGTAGCTTCAGATAACGCAAAAATGGGATTGCCAGAAGTTTCTTTGGGAGTAATTCCGGGATACGGAGGAACACAAAGATTAGCACAATTAGTAGGTAGAGGAAAGGCAATGGAGTTAGTAATGACTGCTGATATGATGGGAGCCGTTGATGCTGAAAAGTGGGGACTGGTGAACCATGTAGTTCCTCAAGAAGAGTTAGAACAGAAGGTAAATAAGATTGCTTCGAAAATTACTTCTAAGTCTTTAGTAGCCATTTCACATGCGATCAAATGTGTCAATGCAAATGACCTTGATGGAGTAAATGGTTACGAAGTAGAAATTGAAGAATTTGGTAAGTGCTTCGGAACAGAAGATTTTAAAGAAGGTACTACTGCATTCTTAGAAAAAAGAAAGCCAGAATTCCCTAATAAATAGTAAGGTATTGAGTTATACTTGCTGAATAGAAAGTAAATAAACGTCTTTGAATCCATTAAAAAAACTCGCGAGTCAAACAGCTATTTATGGTTTAAGTAGTATTGTTGGTAGAACGATCAATTACATGTTCGTTCCATTATATACGCGTGTTTTTACAACAGATCAGTTTGGGGTTTATACAGAGATGTATGCCTATGTTGCCTTCTTAATCGTGTTGCTTACGTACGGAATGGAGACAACTTTCTTTCGTTTTAGTAGTAACGATGATTATGAGTCCGAGAAAGTCTTTTCGACCGGACTTGTATCTCTAATATCTAGCTCACTAATATTCATTCTAAGTTGTATTATCTTCTCACAAAGTATAGCGGATTGGTTGAAATATCCAGATCATTCTGAATACATTGTTTGGTTCGCGCTAATAATAGGATTAGATGCAGTTTCATCTTTGCCTTTAGCGAAACTCCGAAAGGAAAATAAACCGGGTAAATTTGCTTTGGTCAACCTGACTAACATTGGAGTTTATATATTGCTTAATTTGTTTTTCTTGGTCTATATTCCCTACGCATACGAGAAGGGTGGTAACTTTTTGACGGATTGGTTTTATGATGGAGAGGTTTCAGTTGGAATGATCTTTATAGCCAATTTGGTAGCTTCAATTCTTAAACTGGCGATGATGTATAAAGAATTGATTAGCGTGAAGCTTCAATTTGTATTTCATTATTGGAAAAAGATGATTGTTTATGCTTTACCAATGATGATGGTAGGGTTTATGGGGATCATCAATGAAACATTCGATAGAATTATATTAAAACAAGTATTAGAACCAAAACATGGTATAGAATTCGCCAGTTCTCAATTAGGTATTTATGGAGCGAATTATAAAATAGCCATGATCATGACTATGTTTGTTCAGGCCTTTAGATATGCTGCAGAGCCATTCTTTTTTGGAAAAGAAAAAGATGGCGACAAGATGAAAAACCTAGCTACAGTATTTAAAATGCTAACGGTTATATTATCCGCAATGTTTTTAGGAGTAGTGTTATTCCAGGATGTTGTCATGTATTTTATCGGGGAAGATTTTAGAGAAGGAGGTGAAGTTGTTCCAATTTTATTACTGGCTAATTTATTCCTTGGCTTGTTAGTGAATGTTTCGATGTGGTACAAGCTAACAAATAACACACATCTGGGGGCGCTGTTATCACTGGGTGGAGCATTAGTTACGGTAGTTTTAAATTTCGCATTGATACCAATTATGTCTTATGTTGGTTCCGCTTGGGCTACTTTGATTGTGTACTTCCTGATGTTGGTTGGGTCAATTGCTTGGGGTAGAAAGTATTACCCTGTAAATTATCCAATAAAAAGAGCTGTTTTATATATCGGTTCAGTTCTAATTTTGTACCTATTCACAATGCGCGTTTTACAACTTGAAGGGCTAGTACAAATAGTTGTTAACATATGCGCTATTTTAGCCTTTGCAGCCTTGGTTTATACTTTAGAAAAACCGAAAAAAATAGTACATTCGAAGGACTGAAATTAGACATGAAAACAAGCGTTAAAATAATAAACAGATCAAAGAACGATTTGCCTAAATACGAGACAGAATTGTCTGCTGGTATGGATTTAAGAGCAGATCTTTCAGATTCGATTTTGTTAAAGCCTTTAGAAAGAAAGTTAATCCCTACTGGATTATATATTGAACTTCCTGCAGGACACGAAGCTCAAATAAGACCAAGAAGTGGATTAGCATATAAAAAAGGAATAAGTGTTTTGAATTCACCAGGTACAATTGATGCAGATTACCGAGGAGAGCTTAAAGTGCTATTAGTTAACCTTTCCAATGAAGACTTTTTAGTTGAACATGGGGAAAGAGTTGCACAAATGGTTATTGCACAACATGCAGTTGTGAATTTAATAGAAGTAGATAATTTAGAAGAGACTATCCGAGGTGAGGGTGGTTTTGGACATACAGGAACAAAATAATATTTAAGATGAAGATCATTGTACCAATGGCGGGTATCGGTAGCAGAATGAGACCGCATACGCTTACAACACCAAAACCTTTATTACCAATTGCTGGAAAGCCAATCGTTCAACGTTTAGTTGAGGATATTGCAGCAGTTTGTGAAGAGAAAATTACTGACATCGCTTTTATCATCGGAGATTTTGGTGATAAAGTAAAAGAAGATCTTAAGAAGGTTGCTGCGGATTTAGGAGCAGTAGGACACGTTCATCGTCAAGAAGAGGCCTTAGGAACAGCTCATGCGATCATGTGCGCTAAAGAACAATTAGACGGAAAGGTAGTTGTTGCTTTTGCTGATACTTTGTTCAGAGCTAATTTCAAACTAGACTCTGAAAGAGATGGAATTATTTGGGTTCAAAAGGTAGAAGATCCAAGTGCGTTTGGTGTAGTTAAATTAGATGACCAAGGTGTTATTACTGATTTCATTGAAAAACCAAGTGAGTTTGTTTCTGATTTAGCAATTATTGGTATCTACTTCTTTAAAGATGGAGCTTACCTAAGATCTGAATTACAGTATCTTTTAGATAATAAAATCATGGATAGAGGAGAATATCAGATTACTGATGCCCTTGAGAACATGAAGAAAAAGGGAACTCAATTTGCTCCAGGAGAAGTTATCGAATGGATGGATTGTGGTAAAAAAGAGGTTACTGTTGACACAAACAAAAGAGTTCTTGAGAACAATAAAGACAAAAACTGGGTTGCTGATTCTGTAGAATCGAATGACGCTGTTATTATTCCACCATGTTATATTGGGGAAAATGTAAAAGTGACTAGATCAGTTGTTGGTCCTCACGTTTCAATTGGAGATAATACAGTAATCGAAGATTCTGTTATTAAAAACACTATTATCCAGAAAGATGCGTTTTTAAGTCATGCTCAATTAGCAGACTCAATGGTGGGTAACCATGCAAAATACAAGGGTATTTTAAGAGACGTTAGTATTGGAGATTATTGTCAAGAATCATAGATATCAATAAAACTTTAAGACATATAATTTTGATTTTGTACATCCTGGTAACAGGATGTACTGCGTTTAGAAAGGACGGGAATCAATTTGCTTCAGGATCTGAAAGGATGGCGTTTACGTCCATGTTTATCGATGCGAACAAAGAAAAAGCTGCAGGTAATATTGAGGCAGCGATTCATTTATATGAGAAGTGTTTAAAGCTGAATAAAAAGTCTGCTTCCGTACATTATGAACTTGCAGGGATTTATATCAAAACATTGAAAGGTGATTTGGCCTTAAAACACGCAGCGCTTTCGAATCAGCTAGATGAAGAGAATAAATGGTATGCGATTCGATATTTAGAAATACTGAAGAGGAGAAATGATTTCGATGCCTATCAAAACACATTAAGAAAGAGTATCAAATCTTTTCCTACAGAAAGTAGTTTTACAACAGCGTTAATCGATAACTTAATTTTAACGGAGAAGTCTTCTGAAGCGATTAAGGAATTAGATAAACTAGAAAAACAATCAGGGATTAAAGAGTATACTTCAGTTCAAAAGTGTCAGCTGTACATGGAGCTAGGTAGCTTTTCGAAAGCTGAAGGAGAGTTACAAGTACTCTTAGATCATCAGTATTCAGCTAAGAATATGCTTCATTTGGCAGACTTTTATAATGATACAAGAAATGATGATAAGGCATTTGAGTATTATCAAAAAGTACTTGCCATCGATAATGAAAACGCTCAAGCTAATTTTGCTTTATTTGAGTATTACTCAGAGCGTTCATTGAAGCTTAAAGCTATACAATATTTGCATGTTGCTTTTTCCTCTGAATCAATGGATATTGATAGAAAGGTGAAATTAATATTCACTTATTATGAAAGTTCACTAAAGGATTCAAGTCTTAATAATGAAGTGTATAAGTTGTTGGATATTATTGAGTCAACTCATTATGAGAATCCAAAACCTTATGCAGTTTATGGAGATTTTCTTTTCAGAGATAAACGGTATAATGAAGCAAAAGCAAAGTTCGAAAGGTCTTTAGCTATTGACCCAAATCGATATCCAATCTGGAAGCAAGTCGTTTTGATTGATAATGAAATGAACGATTTTAGTTCAATGGTTCACGATGCTGAAGAGGCAATTAGTTATTACCCAAGTGATCCAGAATTATATTGGTTTAAAGCTGTCGCAGAGTATAAGGTAAAAGATTATGAAGATGCGATTCAATCCTTAAATACAGGCTTAGCTTTTTTAATCGACAATCCAGTTTTTGAATCTCAGTTTCACAGTTTGAAAGGAACAATATTCAATGAGTTAAAGAAGTATAAGAATTCTGATGAATCGTTTGAGCAAGCCATTTCTTTAGATGATAAGAATGCATTGGTTATGAATAACTACGCCTACTACCTTTCTCTTAGAAAAGAGAATTTGGATAAAGCTGAAGGTCATGTGAAACAGGCTATAAGTATACAGCCTTTAAATTCAAACTTTTTAGATACTTACGGATGGATTCTATTTCAACAAGAAAGATGGTATGAATCATTAACGGTTTTGTTAGAGGCATACGACTTAGGAGGTAATAATAGTGCAACTGTTTTAGAACATTTAGCGGAAGTATACTTGAAATTAGGACAACAAGAAAAAGCAATTCAGTTTTATCACCATGCTATTGATAAGGGTGGAAAGATATCTCTGTTGTTTGAGAAAATTATATCAAAGGATCGCATACTGGAAAAGGAGTAAGGATGAAGTTAGGATTGATAGGAGTTTGTTTGATGTTGGTTTTGTCTGCTTGTAGTAGAAGGCAAAATGCAAAAGGCGATGTCAATTTTATAGATGATCGAATTACAAATAAAGAGGTCCTTCTAAAGTCCGTAGACGACAGTATTTTTACAGAAAAGTATTTTGCTTTTAAATCAGATCTATACACAGATTTTGACGGGAGTGATATGGATTTAAAACTAACTGCAAAAGTTGTTTTAGATTCTGCTATTGAAATAAGACTAAAGAAGGCTAGTATCCCAGTAATAAAGGTTTTGATTACGAAAGACTCTATTTATTTAAGAAATGATTTAGAGAAAACGATCTTATTGGAAGACTATATTTATTTGGAGAAAATCTTAGATTTTACTGTAGATTTCGATCTAATTCAAAAATTAATACTAGGTAGGCCTTACTATTATTATGCTCAGAGTCAGTATGAGTATCATGAAGACAAACCATACCACTTGTTAACTTCAACTTCGAAACGTAAACTGAAAAAGCAGTTAAAACAAGAAGAAAATCCGGAAGCAATTTTTGGAGATGTTGATATGGATGAAGAGCAGGAAATTCTTATTCAAGCTTTATGGTTTAATGGTTTTGAAAGGTCTCTAGCATCCATGTTTGTAAAAGAGCCCAAGGAAAACAGAAAGCTTTGGTTAAACTATAATGACAAGATGTTTTTGAATGGTCAATCTATTCCAAAACAATTGGTTCTTGATTTAAAGATCAAAAACAGTAAAAAGAAACGAATGGAGCTTGAACATAACAAGCTTTTGAGGAAAGATCCATTTACCCTGAAATTCAAAACCCCAAGTAAGTATGAAGTCTTGCACTAGCATATTCTTACCCTTACTTTTTTTACTGATTTCGTTTACTGCATTTGGTCAAACGCAAAAAGACCTAGAGTTAAAACGGAGTAAAACAGACCGCCAAATCAGGAAGTATAATAGTCTGTTGAAAGATGTAAAAGGGGATAAGAAAAGGTCTGAAACAAGCTTTATTTTATTAAACAAAAAGTTAACGGCTCGGGCAGCTATGATTGGTTATTACAATCAAGAAGTTGCTTTAATCGAAAAGGAAATAGTTAGTTTATCAGAAGAAAAGCAAAGGAAAGAAGCTGACATGACTATCCTTAAAAAGGAGTATTCAGATATGCTTTACTATGCCTATAAGAATAGATCGGCTTTTGATAAATTATCGTTTATTTTTTCTTCTGATGATTTTGTTCAAGCTTACAAAAGGTTAAAGTATATACAGGATTATGCCTTGTTTAGACAGCAGCAAGCAAAGCTTATAAAAAAAGCTCAAGATGACATTGATGCTCAAGTGCTGAAGTTGGAAGCAAAGAGAGAAGAAAAACAGAACTTGATAAGCCAGAAAAGGATGGAAAGAAACCAATTGATTGTTGAAAAACAGGAGAGAGAAGTAGTTTATCGAGAATTGAAAAGTAAGGAAAGTGAACTAAAGAAAAAACTAGATAAGAAGAAGAAGGAACGAGCAGACCTAAACAAGGCAATAGAAGAGTTGATTAGAAAGTTAGCCAGTAGGAGTAAAGATTCGAAAACAATTCCTTTGAGTCCGGAAGAAAAAAAGTTAGCGAATGGTTTTATAGCTAATAAAGGAAAACTTCCCTGGCCAAGTGAATCAGGATTGGTAAAAAGAGGTTTCGGAAAGAGTAGACATGAAATTCACAATGTAGATATCATCAATAATGGTATAGATATCTTGGTTAGAAAAGGTGATATAGCAAGATCAGTATTTGAAGGAGTTGTTGAAGGGGTGATTTTACTTCCAGGTAACAAGTATTCAGTATTGGTAAGACATGGTAATTATTTCACAGTGTACTCTAACTTAGATAAACCATTTGTTACTAATGGAGAAAAAGTTAAAACGAAGCAATCAATCGGAGCTGTGAAAACGATAGATGATGCTACAGTTTTGCATTTTGAGGTTTGGAAGAGCTCAGATGTGGTGAACCCTTCCGCTTGGATATTAGCTCGTTAGTTTCTCTTGTAGATCAACTCCTTTACAATGATTCCGTTATTGTTGTAGGCTTTGATTTTCACTGTATTATTTCCGCTTCGCATAGTTAAATTTGCACTTAGCATTTGTCGTTGAGCGTCAAATTGAAAATCATTTATAGCTTCACCATTTACAAATAGTTGAATTTTATTTACATCGTTAATATTTATCAATTGCGCTCTTAATTGAGTACTGCTTTGTACTACTGAATTATTTCCTGGACCAACGTTACCAAATCTTGGCATGTTTGGATTTCCGTCATCTGGTAAAAACGTAATGTAATGGCTATTCGATGCCTCATCTCCACAGTTACCTCTAGCCACAATTTCAATCGTACTTCCTCCTTTGTTAAGCGGGAATGTAACGCTTAACTTCTTGGTTGAAACATTGTAATCAAAGAAGTCGAAAGGTTCACTATCTACATTAAAAGTAATATCAGCTTTTCCAGAAATGTTTTGAATAATGGCTTCATAGTAAAATGGATTATTGTTGTGATATGATTCGTTTGAGTAAGGTCTTTCTACCGTAATAGCAGGAGTAGTACAATTACTGTTAACTGTTTTAGGTCCTCTATTTCTTGAATCTTCTACGGCAACTTCTTCTTCAACCTCTTCTTCCGTTTTTCCACCTGCATCCTTTCTTCGATTATCTCCGACTTCTTCAACAGTCTCTTCCTCTTTCGAAGAACCATCTCTTCGTCTGTTGTCGTTAAGTTTATCTTCTTCATCAGTGTTAGAATTATCGTCAGAATCCCTTCTGGAATTATCCTGAGTTTCTTCTTCTTCTTCCTCCTCTTCAACTTCTCTAGTGATCTTTACAACAGCATATGTGTCGTCACAATCATTCTCTGCTTGGATACTGATAGAGTTACTTCCTTCCACCAAGTTTGTTCTCCAACTAATTTCATTCGTTCTACTATTGAAAGAAAAGTTATTTACCCTTATTCCATTTATCTTAACTACAATTTGAGAAGCATTGCTAACCTCTTCTAACTTGACCTTTACACTATATGAAGCATCTTGAGTTGTGATATTTCTACTTGGACTGATAAAAGTTATTTCAGGCTCCTTACAAGCTGTTTGAGTGTTTTTTCTGATAATTACGACTTCATCATTATCTGTACCATATATATTGCTTCCCTGAACCTCTACTAAGTTTTCTCCATTCACTAATGGAGCGCTGAAGCTTAGCTTGTTTTGACTAATCAAGTAAGTGAAACTTGAAATGATGCGTCCATTTACTCTAATGTTTAAATTTTCTCTTTGGTCTACGTTATGAACACTAGCTATGATCTCCATTGAACTAGAGGCAGTCGTGGTGTTGTTTGAACTTGGTCTAGTAATTTTAACGATTGGTTTAGGTCCAGTAACATTGATTACTTGAAGATCTTCAGCTGAGCCGTAGTTATTGTAAACCATTATTTTAATTTCATTTCTACCAGCTCTTAACGGAGCATTTAGAAAAACCATTTGTGTTTGTGCATTAAACTCAAAAGCTGAAAACGGGACTTGATTAACTAAAAGACTTATACTTTCTCTAGCGGTTATTCCACTAGTTTTCGCAACTAGGTTTTCCTCAAATCCTCTAGTTTCAAAAGGGTTTTGACCAGGAGTTGTGAAGTTTACAGTTGGTAAAATAATTTGATTTTCAATCTTTTCAAGAATAATGGTTGTTTGGTCTGTGTCCTCACCAATGCTATTCTGAACTTTAACCTTGACTATGTTTTTACCTATGTTTAGCTGATTAGGAATTTGAATCGTTCCGTTTGAGAATGTAAAGTTTGTTTTACTTACTCCATTTATCCAAACGGTAACTTCCGATTTACCATTTACATTTTCGGTTTTTGCAGATACGTTTAGGTTTGCATTGGCCGTATAATAAGGATCGGCACTAGGTCTAGTTATACTAACAGAAGGCTTTACCGTTGAGGTGCTGGTATTCTCAATTGGATCGTCATAAGTAAACTCCATTTCATTGTTATACCCTAACTTGAAATATATCCCAGCCGAATTATAATGAAGAATATCTTTATTGAATAGCAAGTTGTTTCCTTGAATTCCATCGATGAAATCATTTCGTAAGAAAGAAGACTTATGTTCATACATTAAACTTACAGCTCCAAAGTCATAACCAATACCAAATCCAAAAGTTGGGTTCCAGTTTACAATTTTAGAATTATTATTCGCTGCATTGCTTTCATAGTTTTGATCAAGTAATAAAGCTGCTTCAGTTGCAATATCAGTGTTTGTCCAATTACTATCAATCCCTGCATAGTTGTGAGCAATTCCTAAGGAGTTGTATAAATCTGTATTTGTTTTAGAGCTGTGGTATCCTAATCCAGCCATTCCGTAAAGTACAATACCAGTATTTTCTCTAAGTTTATTTGCAGTGAACAATAATTCTAAAGAACCTTCATGATACCTTTGCTCGAAGTTTGGATAGATAAAAGCTTGCGAAGGGTATGCTAGTTGAAAGTTGCTGTAATTAGCAATGTTGTATAAAGGTTGTACTGCTTGTCCTCTAGTCTTAGCATGTAAATAACGACCTCTTAAAGCTAAACCAATCGCTTTTTCTTTCAAGAAGTAGTAATCCATCGTAAAGCCAATACCAAATCCAGATTTAAGATTGGTACTATCACTTGATTTAACTCTTTGCACATCTCCATTGATACAAGATCCTCCTATGTTAAAACCTATTTCAAGATCTGAAATAGAAGTTACTTGTGCGTTTGATAGAACGGAAAAAAACAGGACGATGAAACTGAGTATAAATACCTTCATAATATGGCTTTTGACTGATTAGAATAAACTGTTTAACACAATGCATGCCAATTTACTAATTAGAACACTTTTAGATTATTTTTTTCAAAAAAAAAGCCTCGCAAACGCGAGGCTTTTCATTCTATAAGTACAGCTTATTCAGCCAATACAATTACTTTATTATTGTTTACTTCAACAACTCCACCTTTAACTTCAAACGTTTCCGTATTAGAGGCAGTAGTCACTTTAATTGATCCTTCTTTCAAAGTAGCAATTAACGGTGCGTGATTGTCAAGTAACTCAAACGAACCATCAGAACCAGGTAAGTGAACAGACTTAACATCGTCTCCACTAAATAGGTTTTCATCTGGTTTAACAATTTCTAAATTCATAATAATGATTATTTAGATTCTGTCATTAGCTTCTTTCCTTTTTCGATTGCTTCTTCGATGCTTCCTACTAAGTTAAATGCTGCTTCAGGATACTCATCAACTTCTCCATCTAAGATCATGTTAAATCCTTTGATAGTGTCGTTAATGTCAACTAAAACACCTTCTAAACCTGTAAACTGCTCAGCTACGTGGAAAGGCTGTGATAAGAATCTTTGAACTCTTCTAGCTCTGTGAACAACTAATTTATCTTCTTCAGATAATTCTTCCATCCCTAGAATAGCGATGATATCTTGAAGTTCTTTATATCGTTGTAAGATCTCTTTAACTTTTTGAGCTGTATCATAATGTAAATCACCTACAACCTCAGGAGCTAAAATTCTAGAAGTAGAATCTAAAGGATCAACCGCAGGATAAATTCCTAATTCGGCAATCTTTCTAGATAATACTGTAGTAGCATCTAAGTGAGAGAAAGTAGTTGCTGGAGCTGGATCGGTAAGGTCATCCGCAGGAACATAAACGGCCTGAACAGATGTAATAGATCCCTTCTTAGTAGAAGTAATACGCTCTTGCATTAATCCCATCTCCGTTGCTAATGTTGGTTGGTAACCAACAGCAGAAGGCATACGTCCTAAAAGTGCAGACACCTCAGAACCAGCCTGTGTAAATCTAAAGATATTATCAATGAAGAATAAGATATCTCTACCACCTTCATCGTTATCTGAACCATCACCATCTCTGAAATACTCAGCTAAAGTTAATCCTGAAAGTGCAACTCTCGCTCTTGCTCCAGGAGGCTCATTCATTTGTCCGAAAACCAATGTTGCTTGAGACTTAGCTAACTCATTCGTGTCAACTTTTGAAAGGTCCCAACCACCTTGTTTCATTGATTTTTCAAACTCTTCTCCGTATTTAATAACGCCAGATTCAATCATCTCACGTAATAAATCATTTCCTTCTCTTGTTCTCTCTCCAACACCTGCGAATACTGATAAACCTTCGTATCCTTTTGCAATGTTGTTAATCAATTCCATGATAAGTACAGTTTTACCTACACCTGCACCTCCAAATAAACCAATTTTACCTCCTTTTGAGTAAGGCTCAATTAAGTCAATTACTTTAATACCTGTAAATAAAACGTCAGATGAAGTTGAAAGGTCCTCAAAAAGTGGTGGTTGACGATGAATTTCATATCCACCTTCTTTAGATACATCTCCAATACCGTCAATAGCATCACCTACAACGTTGAATAATCTACCTTTTACTTTTTCTCCAATTGGCATAGTAATCGCAGCACCAGTTGCTTTGATTTCCATTCCTCTTGTCAAACCATCACTAGAGTCCATCGCAATAGCTCTAACTGTATCTTCTCCAATGTGTTGTTGTGTTTCTAAAACGACCTTTGAACCATCGTGCTTAACAGCAACTAACGCATCATAAATCTGTGGTAACTCACCAGAACTAGTATCGAAAGTAATATCGATTACTGGTCCAATTACTTGTGTTATTTTCCCTACTTGTGTAGACATCTCGCAATTGATTTAAATCTCTAAAATGTAATTTATTGGTGGCAAAAGTACTTTTTTTTTCTGTTATAAGGTAATATATGTTGAATAAAATGTGGTAATTTTAAATTCATGTTAGTAAATAGTCGTAAGGTCTAGAATTGTGAAGGTTTACCAAGGTTTAGAGAATTTTGAGGGGGTGAAAAATGCTGTAGTAACTGCAGGTACTTTCGATGGTGTTCACTTAGGACATCAAAAGATCATTAGTCGATTAAAGGAAATCGCTAAAGAGATAGATGGTGAAACATTATTAATTACATATTCCCCGCATCCTAGAACAGTTCTTCAACCCGATTCTCCGGTACAACTTTTAAATAGTTTAGATGAAAAATTAGACTTGTTGGAAGAGTTTGGAATTGATCATGTTTTAGTGATACCGTTTACTAAAGATTTCAGTAGAACAACAAGTATAGAATTCATTAGAGACATACTTGTTAACTTGATACAAACAAAGAAGTTGGTGATTGGTTACGATCATCAATTTGGTAGAAACAGAGAAGGAAGTTTTGAGCACTTGAAAGAATGTGCTCCTCTTTATGGCTTTGATTTGGAGGAGATTCAAGCTGAGGATATTGACAATGTAAACGTAAGTTCTACCAAAATACGAAGAGCCTTGGTTGAAGGAGATATCGAAAAGGTTAATTCCTATTTAGGACATTCATACATTCTAAAAGGAGTGGTAGTTAATGGGAAAAGGCTAGGTACTGAAATTGGTTTTCCCACGGCTAATATTAGTTTTTCTCAAGCGGATAAACTGTTACCTAAATATGGCGTTTATGCTGTTTGGGTGGATTATGAAGGGGGTAGAGCAAAAGGTATGTTGAATATAGGAGTTCGTCCTACAGTTAATCGAGAAAATGACATTCCAAGTATTGAGGTCAACATTTTTGAAGAGGTAGGTGACCTATATGGTAAAGAGCTGAAAGTTTCTTTTCAAAAGAGAATACGTGATGAGATAAGTTTCGATAATTTAGATGGTTTAAAGGAACAATTATCAAAAGATAAAGAGGCAGTTATTAATGCGATTTAGTTTTCTCATATTATCTCTCTATCTGTTTTCTAGTCTTCAATCACAGGATATCCCTGATTCAATTCCCGTTTATAAAAACATTAAGAAAATTGACGTTTCCGATAGTTTAGTTATTGCAATAAAACTGAAGCATAAGGGATATGAAATGTTTCCAGAAGAAATTAGGAAGTATTCATCACTTAGATACTTGGACTTGTCAGGGAATAAGATTAACAGTTTACCGGTTTGGTTGAAGGAGTTAAAGTCATTGGAGTATTTAAAGCTTTCTGGAAATGATTTTACAAGAATAGATTCTAGTTTGGTAAAGTTAGAATTGAAATATCTTGATTTTGGTAATAATGAATTAGATACTATTCCTGATTATATTGGTGAATTCAATAATCTGGAATATTTGATTTTATGGTCTAATAACTTGGTTTATTTTTCGGATCAACTTGGAAAGTTAAGCGAGATGAAGAAGTTAGATTTACGAGGAATGTCTATCCCGTATGATGTTCAATATCCTATAAAGGAAAGCCTACCTAAAGCTAAATGTTATTTTGATATTCCTTGTAACTGTCACGATTAAGAGACTTTACAAGCTGCTGTCATGGCTGCTTTGAAATCGATAAAAGCTTGAACTGGATTCTCGTTGGTCCAAATGTGACCGTATAGCGCAGCACCTGAAAAGCCTAACTCTAAAATTTCATGAATCTTTGTTTCATCAATACCTCCCAAGGCATAGACATCGTACTTGGAATGTTTAATTGCGTTATCAAGGCTGTATTTAGAAAATCCACTTTGGTAATCTTTTTTAGAAATACTATCAAATATTGGACTTAAAAAAACGTAATCATACTTTCCAGCATATACATCTATGTTAACCAATTTATGAAAACTGGTAGAGAAAGTCATAGATGGTTTTTTTCTTCTAAGCCGATACTTTTTCCAACTGGTTTTAATTGATTTTTTTCGGTTCTTTGAATTGAAATGAATCCCTTGTAGATTGTATTTAAGAATTAAGTCATGATGACTATGAAGTACAATTCTATTATGATATTTACTTGGAACTCTATTAAGATATTCCTTAAGTTGGTTTTTTTTATAACCAGGTTTTCTTAGATGAAAAGTAAGTAGACCGTTTTCAAAAAGTAGTCGCAAAGTTTCATGTTCATTTGCAACAGTCTTTTGACTCGAAATAATAACGATACCCTTCATTGTAGTTAGTTAAATCTTTGCGCAGCGATTTCAGAAATAAAATTTACATCTTTCTCAATTGCATTTCCTACAACAACAATATCGGCCCCTGCATCATAAGCAGATTTAACTTGTTCAACAGTTCTAATTCCACCTCCAATTACTAAAGGGATATTCAAATGTTTTTTAACAGATGAAATCATTTTCGAAGAGATTGGTTTTTCAGCACCACTTCCTCCATCCATAAAGATTAATTTGTGACCTAGGAATTGTCCAGCTAGAGCAGTACTCACAGCTATGTTAGTTTGATCATAGGGAATCGGTTGAGTATTGCTCATATATGAAGCAGCTGTTGGCTGACCACCATTTACAAGAATATAACCGGTTCCGATTACCTCTATATCAGCTTGAGATAACAAAGGAGCACTTATAACTTGTTTACCAATTAAAAATTCTGGGTTTCTACCAGAAATTAATGATAAGTACAAAATAGCATCTGCTTTATCATTTATTTGCAAGTCGTTACCTGGAAATATGATAGTAGGAATGTCTGATAGTTCATTGATTAATTCAAGCGCTTCATTTAAGCAATCTTGAAAAAGTAATGAACCACCTACAAAGAAATAATCAATGTTTTCACTTACAGATTTTTCAATTGTAAGTCGTAAATCATCTTGATTTATCTGATCAGGATCAATCAAAACAGCTAATTTCTTAACTTTTTTAATCGAATCGTCTAGTATGTTGTTATACAATTGTTGCATTAATACGCAATGCTAGTGTTATCCTTTGCTTAGTGTAAAGGTATTCATTAAGTTTGTAACGCAAATTATATTTAAGATAAAATGGCAAATACAGTAGAAATGGATTTTAAAGTAAAAGATATCTCATTAGCAGATTGGGGTAGAAAAGAAATTGAATTGGCAGAAGTTGAAATGCCAGGTTTAATGGCTATTCGTGAAGAGTATGCTGGACAACAGCCTCTTAAGGGAGCTAGGATTGCTGGTTGTTTACATATGACAATTCAAACAGCGGTGTTAATTGAGACACTTACTGCTCTTGGAGCCGAGGTAAGATGGTCTTCATGTAACATCTTCTCTACACAAGATCAAGCTGCAGCTGCTATTGCTGAGACAGGTGTTCCTGTTTTTGCTTGGAAAGGATTAACTGAAGAAGAGTTTGACTGGTGTATCGAGCAAACTTTATTCTTCGGAGAAGATAAGCAACCGTTGAACCTTATCCTTGATGATGGAGGTGATTTAACTAATATGGTTTTAGATAGATTCCCTGAAATCGCTGGAGGTATCAAAGGATTGTCTGAAGAAACTACAACTGGTATTTTAAGATTAGTTGAAAGAGTTAAGAATGGTACTTTAACTATGCCTGCAATTAACGTTAATGATTCTGTAACTAAGTCTAAGTTTGATAACAAATACGGATGTAGAGAATCTTTAGTTGATGGTATTAGAAGAGCTACAGATGTAATGATGGCTGGAAAAGTTGCTGTTGTTGCTGGTTTTGGTGATGTAGGTAAAGGATCTGCTGAATCATTAAGAGGTGCTGGAGCAAGAGTTATCGTTACGGAGATTGACCCAATTTGTGCTTTACAAGCTGCAATGGAAGGATTCGAAGTAAAGAAAATGGATGATGCTGTTAAAGAAGCTGATATCGTTGTAACTACTACTGGAAATAAAGACATCGTTGTTGGAAGACACTTTGAGAACATGAAGCACAATGCTATCGTTTGTAACATCGGACATTTCGATAATGAAATCGATATGGCTTGGTTACATGAGAAGCATGGTTCTTCTAAAGTTGATATTAAGGATCAAGTTGCTAAATATACTATAGGTGATCACGATGTTATCGTTTTGGCTGAAGGTAGATTAGTAAACTTAGGTTGTGCAACAGGACACCCTTCTTTCGTTATGTCTAACTCATTTTGTAATCAAACTTTAGCTCAAATCGAGTTATGGAACAATGCAGCTGCATATGGTAATGATGTTTATACTTTACCAAAGCATTTAGATGAGAAAGTAGCGAAGTTACACTTAGCTAAGATCTCTGCAGACTTAGAAATTTTAACTCCAGAGCAAGCTGCTTACATTGGTGTTACTGTTGATGGTCCTTACAAAAATGAAGCTTACAGATACTAGTAATAATTCTTAGGACTTAGTGACTAGGGTTTAGATATTGAAAAGTCCCACCATTCGGTGGGACTTTTTTGTTAGAGTTTTTTTTAAAATAATATTTTGATTGAACGGAAGGCTCTCCAGGAAAAGTACTTCAAACTTAGAGATTGTATCAATATAATTAACAGCCGGAATAAGGATCTATATGATTAAGAATTTCGGAGTACTAGAGTATTTCTTTCTAAACCCTAGTCACTAAGTCCTAACCACTATTACCTAGCCTTCTTATAAACCGGAACCGAACTACAAGCTTCACCAAACATTAAACTTTTCACGACAGGCTTTAAAATGTGTGAAATCTTTAGATAAGCTGCATTCGAAATGTGTTTGTCTCCACAACCTTTAACGATGACTCTTTCATCAGTAAATTCTGAGAGATCCATGTTGCTCAAATTTTGAACTAAAAGTTCTTGTTCGAATTTATCAGCAGGACCAAAATGTATGTCTTTTGCGATCCCT
>CBFIFL010000053.1:0-18956 GCA_965661855.1 Flavobacteriales bacterium | reverse complement strand
TCTTGACTAGGACCTTCAAATAACCAGTTTTTAGGTTGATACTCTTTGAAGTATGTTCTTAAATCATTTAACACGGATTCTGACAATAACGTCATCCGATCCTTTCCTCCCTTAGCCCCTTCTATCCGTATCAACATTCTATTACTATCTATATCAGTAAGCTTCAGATTTAATAATTCGCTTCTTCTTAATCCCGCCGAATATAACAGACTTATTATACAACGATGCTTAATGTTTCGTGTACAAGCTATCATTGCCTTAACTTCTTCTTTTGCAAGTACCTTAGGTAAGGTTTGCTTCTTTCTAGGTCGCTCAATTGAATAAAACCGATTGGGCATCCCTAAAACGATTTCGTAATAGAATTTAATACTGTTAACCGCTTGATTGATATAAGAATCGGACTTTCCTGATTGATGAAGCTTCAATAGGTATTCTCTTATTTCTTGCTCGTTAATTTCTTTTAAATCAAAAGACTTATAATAGTTAATGAAAGCCTCGAAACAAGCAACATAGGTTTTCACTGTATTCAGTGCGTATTTCTTTAGCTCTAGCTTTTGTAAATATTCTTCCGGACAAGCTCGATAATCTTTAGAAAGTTCTCTGTTTCTGAAATAGGATACATCGGGCTTCTCAACACCATTTTTAACGGGTTTGTTTGTGAAAAAGTGATTCGTATTCACCCAAGCTACTCCTTTGAATTTACTAAAGACAGCGTTTAAGTTAGATTTAGTGTTTTGGATATAAACAATATTGAATGCTTCACTCCATTTAGGATCAGGTAATTCCTTTACCAGTGCTTGAATTACTTTATCAGGGTAAAACTTAATTCCAATACATTTCTTTTGATTAATCATCAAATGCTTTAGGGTGATTTGTTTCATTGCGCTAAATAGATTTCTGTTCGCCAATATGAGAAATGAAATATTTTTATAAATGAATAGAGTCGTGTAAAAACGTATAAAACGTTTATACGCGAATAAACCGTATAATCTCCTTTTGATGAAAAACTGCTTGAACTGTGGCCAAATAGTTAAAGGCCGAAAAGACAAAAAATTCTGTGATACGCATTGTAAAAGTGAATTTCATAATACTCGAAAAAAGGATTCCATTTTACGAAGTACGAATTGTGTTTTAAATAGAAATCGCTTGATTTTAATGGAGGTCCTTGGAACTGAGAGCAAACTAAAATTAACTAAGGACTTACTACTAAAGAAGGGTTATAATTTTGACTACCTGACTCGAATTTACGTAACAAAAAAAGGGAATTTATATCGCTTTTGCTATGATGTTGGTTTGCTAGATCTAGATGATGGATTCTGTTTGGTGGTTAAGGAGTTTTGATCAATATCTTTTATAAAACAATCATTCTCCATCAATTACACAGCTGCAACAAAATCACCCCACTTTTCAAACACTCCTTTTAAATGATCATTTAGTTCTGTTTCGCTTGAAGGATGTTTCATTCCAAAAGTATGTCCGGATGACTCCAGTAAATGAACTATTACTTTGTCATTCCATTTTGCAAGATTCAACGAATCGGAATAGTGAACTGCCTGATCATCTTTTGCATGAATCGCCATGATAGGAACCTGAGTGTTTGAAACGACCAATTCAATATCTAAACTTTCGGCATGGTTTATCAGGTCAATATAAAATTTTGGAGACATGGGCATATTCTGTTTTGTCCGTCCGTTCAACACCATATAATCATTACCGGCTAACCATGTATTTCTTTGCTCGTCACTAACTCTACTCTTTAAATCACTAACTCCAGCCAATGAGCAAACCGAGTCTACCTTGGTATTATCCGCTTGAAGAAGCACTGCGGCTCCTCCTCTAGAGTGACCAATTAAATGTAAAGAAGAATTGAACTTAGCACTCGACCAATTGATTACATCAATCAAATCCAATTGTTCTTGCCAGTATGAGTTTTCTGAAAAAGCTTTTAGATCAGGAAAATCGATTGGGTTTTCCATGGTCCCTCCATTACATGAAAAGTTGAACTTAATGAATATGAATCCGTGCTGACTGAAGTAATCTGCCATCAGATTCCAATCTCCCCAATCCTTATACCCTTTAAAGCCATGAGCAAAAAGAACGACTCCTTTCGAATCAATATCAGGCTCTCTCCAATCTATTAATATCGGTCTTTGCTTTTCTCTTTCTAGTATAAAAGACTCCTTGATCATCTTTAGTTAGTATTTTTACGATATGTCTAAAGTAGCAATTGTTGTACTGAATTGGAATGGAAAGCATTTTTTGGAACGATTTATTCCGGGAATACTTGACCACCTTCCAGACTATGCTGAATTAATTATTGCTGATAATTGTTCTACGGATGACTCGGTTGATTTTCTAAAAGAAAACTATCCAAGCTTAAGATTGGTCATCAATAAAGAAAATGGAGGTTTTGCCAAGGGATATAACGATGCGTTAAAAGAAATTGACTCTGAATATTATGTCCTTTTAAACTCAGACATTGAAATTAAATCTGATTGGATTGAACCCATTTATGAATTAATGGAATCTGATAAGCATATTGGAATTTGTCAACCTAAAATCAAAGACCAAAAGAATCCTGATTTACTAGAATACGCTGGTGCTGGAGGAGGATATATCGATTACCTTGGATTCCCATTTTGCAGAGGTAGAATGTTTCAAGACATTGAAGAAGACAAAGGTCAATTCAATGATATCAAACAAATCTTTTGGGCTACAGGTGCTGCCATGTTTATTCGATCTAATGTTTATCATGAACTGAATGGATTGGATGAAGACTTCTTCGCTCATATGGAGGAGATTGATTTATGCTGGAGAGCGCAAAACGCTGGTCATAAAGTTTTTTACAACGGAGCATCAGAAGTATATCATGTGGGTGGAGGAACGCTTCCTAAGAAGAATACCAGAAAAGCTTACCTAAACTTTAGAAACAATCTAGCGATGATGGTGAAAAACAGTCCTAAGAAAAACTTCTATCCAAGACTCTTTTTCAAAATGATACTGGATGGAATAGCTGCATTTAAATTTCTGCTTGAAGGAGATTTTGGTCAGTTCAAAGCTGTTTTTCAAGCACACATGACTTTCTATAAAGAATGTAGAAAGAACCTGAAAAAGCGAAAAGAGTTGAATCAGAAAGACTACAAGTACCTTCCTGTTTACAGCAAGAGTATTGTGAAGAAATACTATCTAAATAGTGTAAAGCTATTCGAAAAATTAAACTGGTAACTCCATCCCCTGTTGCTTGTTCTTTTTAAACATCACAACAATCATTACAACACCAGCTAGCATTAACACAGATGAAATAATCTCTGCCTGAGTAATGGTTCCCCAAACATGTGTATTAACCCTGATCTTTTCAATTAAGAATCTCTCCAAACCATTGAAAACCAAATATAAACCAAACATCACCCCTGGTATAGTGATCTTCTTTCTAATGTTCCAAAGGATCAAGAATACAAATCCCATCATTAAAATCTCATAAAATGGAGTAGGAAACACCAACCCAGGATCAGCACCAATCACATTATTTGGATAATCATAAGCCCAAACCCAATCCGGAGCCCAAGACAACCAATTTGGTTTAGCAGCTAAATTTGAGATTCCCCAGTCTCCATCTCCAGAAACCTGACATCCCATTCTCCCCATTCCATAAGCAGCAATTAACGTTGGTCCGGCTGAATCTAAAACAGGAATCAATTTAACTCCCTTTCTTTTCAAGAATACTAAAATGGCCACTGAAGCCATTAGTAATCCACCATAATAAGTTAAACCTGAAAACGGATCTAATATCTGTGAAGGATTTTTCAAGAAGTCTTCGAAGTTTTCTAAATGGTGAAATATTTTAGCTCCGATAAGACCAAACACAGCAGCCAACATGGTAATATTTCCTACCAACTGATATGGATGCATTTCTTTTGTTACCTCCTTAGGTTCAGGCAACTCCGCCTTTTTAACTTCTTTATACTTCGTGTACATCATGTACGCAGCTACAGCTAAACCGGCTAAAACATTCCCTTGACCTGAAAGCAAGTACTCTTGTGTATTAAGCTTGTCTTCTGTATAAATAGCAAAAACAACTCCTAATAACTTATATCCGAAAACAAAGCCCATTACACCACTAGCAATCAATTGACTTGGTTTCAGCTTCTCTCCTACTATCTCCTTTACTTTGAACGAAGAAAGCTTTCCTTCTCTTTCCTTACGTCTAAGTTCTTTCCCAAGAATCCAAGACGAAATGATAAATGATATGGCTACAAAGAATCCAAAGCTATTTACCACCTTTAAAAAGGATAAAAACTCAATGGAATCACCAAAAATATCTAAAAGGAAATCGTATAGTGTTGGGTACATTATCTAAAGTTTGAAATAAAAATAAGCTTAATAATTTGACTTAACTAAACGACGATATTATAATAGTATTGTTTTACTTTCTATTACTTATAACGAGCGTTCAAGTATCGAATTAAGCCAAAGAATAAACACAGTCCAAGTCCAATTTACCTAGTTGAATTTCTTGAATCGAATTTGCTAGATTCTCATTGAATGGCACCTTTACTTTAAGGTAATTCTCTGTAAAACCATGTAAGAAACCATCTTGTGGATTTGACTCAATCAGCAAAGACTTTGTTGTACCAGCTTGACTTTCGTAGAATGCTCTTTTCTTTTTATTACTTAAGATTCTAAGCATTTTAGATCGCTCTGCTCTTACTTTATTTGGAACGACTCCTTCTTTCTTAAGCGCCCCTGTATTAGCTCTTTCAGAATACGTGAAGACATGTAAGTACGAAATCGGTAAATCTTTCAAGTAATTGTAGGTAATCATGAATTCCTCATCCGTCTCTCCTGGATAACCAACAATCACATCCACTCCAATACAACAATCAGGATCAATTGATTTGATCTTTTCAATTCTAGAAGTATACAATGCTTGATCATACTTTCTTCTCATACTTTTCAATAAAGTATCGGAACCTGACTGTAATGGTATATGAAAATGTGGAACGAATTTCTTGCTTTTCGTTAAAGTGAATTCAATAATTTCATCTGTAAGTAGATTTGGCTCTATGGATGAAATTCTAATTCGATCAACATTATTCAATGTATCTAGAGATAAAACCAAATCATAAAAACTCTCCTCTGTATCTACTCCGAAATCACCAATATTAACTCCAGTTAATACAATTTCCTTTGCCTCTGTATTGGCAGCTTCCTGAGCTATCAGCATGGTCTCAGCAACCGTATTACTTCTACTCTTTCCTCTGGCCAAGGGTATGGTACAAAACGTACAGAAATAATCACATCCATCTTGGATTTTCAAAAATGATCTAGTACGATCTCCTGCTGAAAAACCTGGTACGAAGTCATTTACTTCTTTAATTTTTCCTTCTTCAATTTTTGTATCTACTTGCTTCTTAGCCTCTAGATTTTCAATATGCTTTACAATATTGAATTTTTCACCAGCACCTAATACAACATCAACGCCTGGGATTGCAGCAATCTCATCTGGCTTTAATTGAGCATAACATCCAATTACGGCAATAAAAGCATCTTCGTTGTTCTTCAAACATTTCTTCACTAAAGACTTACATCTTTTATCAGCGTTTTCTGTTACCGAACAAGTGTTGATCAAATAGATATCTGCCCTATCATCGAAATCCACTTTGGCGTAACCTCCATCTTCAAAAAATCTAGAAATAGTAGATGTTTCAGAAAAATTCAACTTACATCCTAAGGTGTGATATGCAACGGTTTGGTAAGGCTTCATGATGCAAAGATAAGGGATTTTATTAGCTGATTGGTTAATTTGCTGATTAGCTAATCCAGCAATAAGAATAAATTAGCAAACTATCGAATTAGCAAATCAGCTCATTAAATCGGTAACCAATAAACCAACTTAACTACCAAGCTCCTATTCTTTAACACGTAATCGGTGGTAAAGTGGTTATCGGTATAAACAATGAATAAATCAGACATTGGCTTAAACCTCCATTGTAATCTACTATTGATGTTAAAGTTGTCTATTTGATCATTGTATTGAAAGAATGTTGTAAAGAAGATCTTATTTGTAAAAGTTATATTCACTTTAGGTCCTATCAAGTTAAGTACTACTCTTTCATTCAAATGCGGTAATAAGATTTCATTTCTAGAATAGTTCAGACTTAAATTCACCCATCGTTTATAGCGGTAAGTTAATCCCCCTGAATAAAAGAATCGCTGACCAGTGTAATAATCCCCTCCACCAACATTAAGGTTTCCATAAACTTTATTTCTCTGTGTAGTATTTAAAACAACTTCAGAGAAATTATAAGAATATCTTCCTAAACTAATTTCTTCATTCCCTGAAAAACTTACATCAGTATCAAAAAATAAATTTACTTCATTGTTCACAGCCTGAAAAGTAATATTCGAACCATCCTTAAAACTAAAGCCATAAGAGGCAGATGCAACTCTATCTGTTGTATTAAAAGAAGAATCTTGATATTCACTTACATACAATCTTGGTCCGTGCCAATTTAACCACTTCGACTTGGTGTAAAATTTATACTCTATACTTGGCTCCCATCTCCAATAAGATCTTTTTTCACTGATTTCTAATTCCGGATTGTTATTAAAAAGACGTGGCACAAAACCTACATCAGCTGTGTATCCTTTTCCAACAAATTCGTGATTCCACATGAAAAATAAATTCTGATCTTGATACATTAACCAAGTTGCATTTGCAAGAGCCATTTGATCTACCGTATTACCAATACTGTGATGTGAGAAAGCTTGTCCTCTCCACTTATTGTTTTTAGAAGTAAAATTGAAATCTACTCCAACAACAGTATTAGATTCATTCAGACTGTCTGTATTGGTTTTATTGACTAGAATACCTCCAATTGTTGAATTCGATAATATATTTCTTTGCACTGCTGCAACCGTATAACTAGTAGGATCTAAGGTTTCGGCATCATTCTTACCTGTTTGCATATTCATTAGACCTATTCGAGTCTTTGCGTTAAGTTTTCCACTTAACCGCGCTCCAGCATAGATCGGAATAACTTCACCTTGATTTAACCCTATATTTCTAGAAAAAAACGGACGGATTTTACTAAATCCAAAATTCCCGAACAAGTCCGAATTTTCTAAGAAAAACTGTCTTCGCTCAGGGAAAAACAATGAAAACCTAGATAAATTTGTCACTTGTTGATCAACATCTACTTGAGCAAAATCAGGATTGACGGTGATATCTAAATTAAGACTTGATGAAATTGCGATTTTAGCATCTCCTCCAATATTTGCACCAAAGTTCTGAGTATTTGGATCCGCTTGTTTGTCTTGATCGAAAGAACTAATAGCGTAAGGAATCACTACTATGTTTTCCCCTGTTTTTGACGGAGCTTCCTCAAAAATCAAATCTCCCATGAACCCCATATTCGCAACATTCTGAGTTCGCGGAACAGGAGACCAAACAGAAGTTTCGTTTATTTTCAGGTCGTTTCTAGCAAAATTAACCCGCCAGCTTTTGATCCCTTCATTGAAGCGGATAGTCTTCTTGGGAATAGCCATTTCAACAACCCATCGATCACTTAACCTTTGTACCTCTGAAATCCATCCATTATCCCAGGCGGTCGAAACTCCATAACCACCTCCACGCATTAACAGCCCTTCTCTCTGGACATTGTAAGGAGTTACGGCAAAACTAAATCCATTTTGTTTATCACTAAAAGGATCCAAAAAAACTGCAAAAGCATCATTCGTTGAAAATCCAAAATCTCGTCTAAGAGATTGAACAACGTAATCTCCATCATTCGGATCCAAACAAATAGCAGCTATATAGATATATTTCTCATCAAAAGATATCTTAACTTTTGTTTGTGTTTTGGCTAAACTAGTATCGTTTGGAAACTGCTGCTGAAAATCGCTTATAAACTTTGCTTTTGACCAAACCTCATCATCCAATACTCCATCAATTTTGATAGGTTTATCAGACTTTACAGCGTGAATAACGTGTTCTTGTGACCAAATACAAGTCCCTAATAACAGGAGTAAACCAACTAATATTAATTTCATTTTATCGAAACCTTAGTCTAACAAGATATCTTTCTTTTTCACTTCAACGATGTTACCAAACTGACTTAAAGCTTCTTTATCAAATCTTTTCTCGTCACCTAAAACAGTCATTAACATGGTAGCATCTTTAACATAAGCGTTATAGAAAGCTAAAATATCATCAAACTTCATGGTTTTGTAATGCTCTAAAAGTAAAACTCTTGGATCTACATCATACCCTTTTTGCTTCCAGTATTCAATTCTACTGGCTAAATACCTAAAGCTTGGCTTTGATGTCATGGTCTTGTTGATCATTGCAGATCTCATCATCTCCATTCTTTCCGGTTTAGCTGGCATTTTTCTAAACAAATCCATCATGGCTGTAATTGCATCAATCGTTTTATCAGCTTGACAACCGATATAACCTGACATGTGAATTTGTCCTTCTTTAGTTCCAGGTTCAACAACTCTAGCATTAGCTGTATAAGCTAACGATCTAAACTCTCTGATTTCCTGAAAAACTAAACTAGACATGTTAGCTCCAAAATACTGGTTAAAGGCATTAATATCAGCCGTTAAAGCGGGGTCAAAATCACCCAATGCTTGAACAAATCTAATCTGAGTTTGAACAGCATTCTTTTTATTATAGAAGTAGATATTGTTTGTTGTTTCAAACTTTCTCACTCTTGGACTCATTGGTGCCTTAAGTTCTCCTTCAGGTAAAGTAAGCTTCTTTAGTAATAGCTTAGAAACTTCATCGATATCACGATTACCTACATAATCAACTACCACTTCGTGTTTCATTAAACCATTATAAGCAGCTTCCATTGCTGAAACCTCCATCTTCTTTAAATCCTTTAAAGAAAGCGTATTCAAGTAATCTGATTTATCTCCAAACTTTGCATATTCAGTAAGTACCGATGATAAATGTTGTGGATCGTCGTTTTCAAACTTGTCCATACTCTTTTTATCATTGTACACCTTTTTCAAGACAGACTCACTTTTAGGAAATGAGTTCATAAAACGATTTAACAACACAACACTTTCTTCTAAGTTTTTATCTGGTCCTTCTATAAAAACGACAAACTCATTTCCGTGATCAAACACTTGAACTTTCGTTCCTAAATCAAATAACAAAGCTCTATACTCATTAGAGCTTAAGCTATCTGCTCCAGAATAATTTAAATACGCTGCTAAGTATTCGTAAATCGGATCACTCTCGCTTCCTTTCCCGTAGATTAAAGAAAGCTCAAACATATCGTTATAAGGATTCTCTGTTTTTCTTAAAGTATTTTGATTACCGATACTTACCGTTTCAACTGCTTTATTGAAATCAATAGCCTCCAAACTAGCCGGTGCACTTGGAACACTTTCCAAATATTTGAAATACTCTGAACGAACTTCATTCTTATTCACTACAGGCTCAAACGGTGGTTTCTTTAACTTTTCATTTTTAGAGCTTCCCATTTTAGACTCTAAAATCAAATAGTTTTCGTTGTAATACTTTGAAGCTATTTCTTGGATATCCTTTTTAGTCAAAGACTTTATAAACGCCTCCTTTTGTACAAACTCACTCCAGTCAGTTCCTTCAGAGAAACTCTGCATCATTTGCATGCATCTGTAGTAATTACTTTCCCAACCTGTTTCAATATCGTTAAGTAAGTTTTGCTTGGTAGCTTCTAAGAAAGCATTCGTAAAATCTCCTTCTCTTAATTTCCTGAATTGATCTTTAATGATTGCTTCAGCTTCTTCAAATTTTTGTCCAACAATCTTAGGAGCGAAAAGAACCAAAGAAGCACCGTAATCATTGTAATTCATTGGAGATAATTGAGCGAACATAATTTCACCATCTAAAGAAACTTGATCTAACAGACCGCTACTTGCTGAGTTGCTAAGCATCTCTCCCATTACCTCAACTGCAATCGCTTCTTTTGTTCCATTAGCTGGAGTTCTATAACCCATGAAACCTAACTTAATTGGCGTATACTTTCCAGATAAATACTCTCTTCCCTTAAACTCTTCTTCTTTATACTCCGGGAATGTTGGTACTTCTCCAGTTCTCCAATCTCCAAATTTTTCTTCAATATCTTTTATAACAGAATCTGCTACGAAATCTCCAGCCAATACCAATAGCATATTATTTGCCACATAGTACTGATTAAAATACTCGTACATTTTCTTTAATGGTGGATTCTTTAAATGCTCTGTAAACCCAATCAAAGGTTGTTGACCATAAGGATGTACTTTATAAAAAGCCTTTAAAAACTCTTCAAATCCTTTAGAACCTGGATTATCTGCTGATTTATTCTTCTCTTCATAAACCGTTTCTAACTCCGCTTGAAATAATCTAAACACTGGCTTTTCAAAACGATGAGAATATACATCTAACCACTTTTCCATTTGATGAGAAGGGAACGTATTGTGATAAACCGTCATCTCTTCAGAAGTAAAAGCGTTTACTCCTGTAGCTCCCATTTCTGAAAGGATTTTATCAATTTCATTCGGAATCGCATATTTTGCAGCCCTAACAGAAACAGCGTTTATCTGTCTTTGAATAGCAACTCTAGCTGAATCATCCTTTGTAAAACCTAATTGCTCATATAAATCATTGATACTATCTAAATGTGGTTTTTCAGCCGCAAAATCTATCGTACCCATTGTTTGAGTCCCTTTAAACAACATATGCTCTAAGTAATGAGCTAAACCTGTTGCTGTTTTAGGATCATTTTTACCACCTGCCTTAACCATAACAGAACCAAAAACCTTTGGTAATTCATGGTTTTCACTAAGCATAACTGTTAATCCATTATCCAATACATACTTTTTTATTTGAATTGGATCATTTGAAAACGTCTCTGCTTTTTGAGCCGAAATAGTCAATACAGAACAGATTGACAATAAGGATAAAATCAATTTCATAGTTAGGTTGTTTGGTATTCTACTAAGCTAAGAACAATGCTTTGCACGAAGAATTTAAAAAATCTTAAATTAAAAAAGGGCAACTCTCGTTGCCCTATGTTTTATTTCAGTATATACAGTAACAGTATTAGTAATATAAGTATCCCGATATTACGAAACAGTACATTTCCGTTCTTACTTAACTTCACCTTAAACAGTTTGACCGTAAAGTTCAGCTTGCATTTCTTTTACCTTATCAGAAGAAAGGTATTCATCGTAAGACATTTCTTTTTCAATCATTCCGTTAGGAGAAATTTCGATGATTCTGTTCGCCACTGTTTGAACAAATTCGTGGTCATGAGAAGTAAACAACACCGTTCCTGAATAATCTTTCAATGCGTTGTTAAACGCTGTAATAGATTCAAGATCCAAGTGAGTTGTTGGCTCATCAATGATTAAGAAGTTTGCACTCTGTAGCATCATTCTTGAAATCATACATCTTTTCTTCTCTCCACCAGATAATACTTTACAAGATTTTAAAGCATCCTCTCCAGAGAATAACATTTTACCTAAGAATCCTCTAACAAATACTTCATCTTTATCCGTTGAATATTGTCTTAACCAATCAACCAAGTTGTAATCTTTATCAAAGTACTTGTCGTTTTCGTTTGGTAAGAATGCAGGAGTAATCGTTTGTCCGTATGAAAAATCACCCGTTTCAGCTTCCGCTTCTCCTCCAAGAATCTCAAACAAACGCGTGATTGCATTGTTGTCTTTTGACACAAAAGCAATTTTATCACCCTTTCTTACATTGATGTTAAAATCCTTAAACAATAATCCTTTTTCATTCGTTGAAGAAATATCATTTGCGTGTAATACTTGATCACCCGCTTCTCTTTCTTGTCCTAATATAATTGCAGGATATCTTCTTGTTGAAGGCTGAATATCATCAATCTTGATTTTTTCCAACATCTTCTTTCTAGAAGTGGCTTGCTTTGATTTCGCAGCATTTGCCGAGAATCTAGCAATAAAATCTTCTAATTCTTTCTTCTTTGTTTCCGCCTTCTTGTTTTGATCAGCTCTTTGTTTAGAAGCTAATTGACTTGATTGATACCAGAAAGAGTAGTTTCCTGTAAACACGTTTACTTTTGAATAATCAATATCAACAATATGCGTACATACTGAATCCAAGAAGTGTCTATCGTGAGATACAACAATTACCGTAGATCTATAATCAGCTAAGAAATCCTCTAACCAAGCAATAGTATCAATATCTAAATCATTGGTAGGTTCATCCATAATTAGAACCTCTGGGTTACCGAATAAAGCTTGAGCAATCAATACCCTTACTTTATCGTTACCTGAAAGGTCTCCCATCATTTGATAATGAAGATCTTCCTTAACTCCTAAGTTTGATAATAGAGAGGCTGCATCTGTTTCAGCATTCCAACCATCCATTTCAGCAAACTCAGCTTCTAATTCAGCAGCTTTTTCACCATCTGCATCAGAAAAATCAGGCTTTGCATAAATCGCATCCTTTTCTTTCATGATACTGTATAGCTTATCATGTCCCATCATTACGGTATCCAATACAGAATGAGCATCAAAAGCAAAGTGATCCTGCTTTAAAACCGCCATTCTTTCTCCCGGAGTCATTTCAACGTGTCCAGATGTAGGATCAATATCTCCTGCCATAATCTTCAGAAGTGTTGATTTACCTGCACCATTGGCACCAATAACACCATAACAGTTTCCTGGAGTAAACTTTATGTTTACCTCATCAAATAAAACTCTTTTATCGAACTGTAATGATAAATTATTTACTGCTATCATATGTTTATTATTCTATTGAATTTTTAGCAAAATTAGCTAATCCCAAGGATTATTCCACCACTATGCAGATATAATCTTAAAGCTAAAAGACGCATTGAATGTTTCTCCTTTTGGAAGGCGAAGTATGTGGGATTTATTCTCGAGCTTGCCGTCATGATTTTCATGATCGGCAAGTCCCAACCAAGGCTCAAGACAAACAAATGGAGCTCCTGGTTTTGACCAGATTCCAAAATGCTTAAAATCACCTTTATTCATTTCCACAGCTGATCCAGATTTTCCTTTTAAAGTAACCTTCTTAGATCTTAACGAATCAAATATCCAAGCATCCTTGTTAAAGGAGGTATCATCTAAGTTGATTGACTGTCCATTCTCCAATTGAAGAGTCGATAAATTATCTGTCCTCATTCCAGAATTATTTAAGTCAATGATTTCTCCAGACTCTTCTTCCGAAAATTGAACTTGATAATCACTTACCTTTTCTTCAAAACAAAATGCCGGGTGACCGCCTACCGAAAACAGCATCTCTTTATCAGACTTATTAATCACTTCATGAGAAACAATTAGCTCATTCTCATTTAAACTGAAAGAGATGTTAAACATGAAGTCAAAGGGATAAACCTGACGCGTCTTCTCTGAACTCTCCAAAGTAAAAGTCAATCCTGATTCATTTTTACTAGCAGTAAAATCCTTATTGTATCTAGCAAAACCATGTCGAGGAAGTTCATAAGTCTTTCCATCGTAAGAATATTTATTATCCTTCAATCCTCCAACGATAGGAAATAATACAGGCGCATGATTTGCCCATATGCTTTTGTCTCCCTTCCAGATGAACTCTTGATTATTGTGCTTAGCTGTTAGTTGAGTTATTTCCGCTCCTACACGTTTAACTTCTAGTTTTAAAAATTCGTTTTCTATAGCTAATAAATCCATACAAAAATGCCGTAAAAAGAAAATGAGAGTCGGCAAGCGCCGTACTCTCATTTCTCGGTTAATTAAAACCTAAACTAAAACCCTCAGATGAGCTTCAAAGATACGAAGCTTTATTCTTTAATTCCAAATTAAAAGTTGATTTTTTTACTTAATCGACACTTTTATGATATTCACCGGACAAGCATCTGCTGCTTTCAGGTTATCATCGTATTCTTCATCACCTACTTTTGCTGTATGAAACCCTTTCTTATCTGTTGCTCCCAGCAATACAGCCTTGCCATCTTTTTTAGACATTCGCCATCTCGCATGTGCTAATTCAACACAATAATTACAGCCAATGCATTTAGCTCTTTGATGTGTAAGAATAACCATTAAGCCTCAACCATTTTATATAACCTATCCGAAGATCGAATCGTCTCGTCAATAGAGATGGTAAACTCATCCCCTTTACGAACCTCTTCTACTGCTTTGTCGTCTTTTCTCATTCCTTCAACCACGTGTTCTAGCACTCCTGTTGTTGGACCAATAATCAGAATCTTATCTCCCTTTTTCAAAGAATGACTATCCATCTTAAACTCTCCTACTTTCACTTTAGGATAATAGTGCATTCCTTTTCCGATATATACCTTCTTTTGAGAAGCCAATGAACCAGGCTCACTTGAAAACTCACCTAGCTTTTGACCTAGGTAATAACCTCCCCAGAAACCTCGGTTATAAACAGAACTTAACTGTTCCATATAACCTTCTATCTTTTCTTGAGAATAAGTCCCATCTTGAACAGCATCAATCGCAGCTCTGTAAGTTTCTATTACCGTTTTCACATATTCAGGAGCCTTTCCTCTACCCTCTACTTTTAAAACCGTAACACCTGTCTCTATCAAGCTATCTAAAAAATCAACCGTACATAAATCTTTAGGAGACATGATATATTCATTATCCACTTCTAATTCATATCCCGTTTCCTTATCAATAACCGTATAAGCTCTTCTACAATTTTGAATGCAAGCACCTCTATTAGCTGAAGCATTGTGCGTATGTAAACTCATATAGCATTTACCCGAAACAGCAACACAAAGCGCACCGTGAGCGAAAACTTCTATTTCCACTAAATTACCGTTAGGCCCTTTTATCTGTTCTCGTTC
Source organism: Flavobacteriales bacterium (assembly GCA_965661855.1). Lineage (GTDB taxonomy): Bacteria > Bacteroidota > Bacteroidia > Flavobacteriales_C > CBFIFL01 > CBFIFL01. The sequence continues at coordinate 4,122 of CBFIFL010000053.1, read as the reverse complement.
GATCGTATCGCAAATATTCTTCATTTGCTTCATAGATAGTTCTCTTGAAAGAACCATTGTATCTGAAAACAAAGAATAAAACTTAACCGTCTCTACATTTGTAATATTCGCTTGAGTTGAAATGTGTACCTCAAAACCTATGGAATGAGCATAACCTATCACAGCCTGATCCGCCGCAATAATAGCCGTGATACCAGCATTTTTAGCTATCTCTATAATTTTCTTTGCTAAGCTTAAGTCATGATCGTAAATGATTGTGTTAAGCGTTATGTATGATCTCATATCATACTCTTTACATAATTCAACCACTTTATCTAAGTCGTCTACTGTAAAGTTCATGGTAGCTCTCGCTCTCATGTTCAACTGCTCTACACCAAAATACACTGAATCTGCACCTGCTTTTCCTGCAGCGGTTAAAGCTGCAAAATTACCTGCCGGCGCCATTAACTCAATCTTCCTACTCATTAGTCTATGATTTTAACTGCAAAGATAGTTAATAGCGTAATTATTTATTCTAACCATAAGAATTTCTTATGGGTACAGATTTTCAATTATTCTAACAAGACCTTAATATTTCCTTAATACTGCGAAACTGTTTTCTGTTTTTTACCGTAGTATTTTAGCAAACAAGAGATTATGAATAACATGGATAGACAGCATGAGGAGGTTGTTATTCGCCTTGTAGATGGACGAATGATGTATGGCTACATTTTAAATGAGTCAAAACCAGAGAAATATAGTTTTATAAGTACTTCAAAGTACGCAGACTATTTAATATCAAAAAGCACAAAATTGGTGCAATATCTACCTGTATTTTTAGTCGCGAGCATTGTTGCTCACTAAGACTATTTTATTCCACGAGAATCTTTGATTCTCTCATAAGCAGCGGTAAGTTTTTGAAACTTATCTTTTGCTGCTTTTTGGTGATCCTCTCCCAAATTCGCTACCTTATCTGGATGATATTTAATAGCTAATTTTCTAAACGATTTCTTCAAATCAGTATCACTCGCAGATTTATCTAATCCCAATACTTTACAATCATCGCTTAAATTACTAGTTCTTGGAGCACTATACGATGACCTTGAATGGGATGAACTCGAATGAGTCCTGAAGTAAATCGCCTTTATCGATTCTAAATCCCTTGGTGGAATTCTTAAGTATTGAGCAATAGTGTGTAAGACCCTTAATTCCTCTCGATCTACATCTCCATCAGCAATAGCAATTTGACACAAATATTGAATTAACTGGTGTCTGTTTGGCATAGACATGTTCTGACGAATTTGAATAGTCACATCTCTCAATGGAATTTCCTTTTTCAATAAGTCTTTCAAAACCAACATGTATTCCTTCGTTTTCTCTACGCCGAATTTCTTTACATACCATTGCTTGACAAAATCCAATTCTGACTTTAAGACCTTACCGTCAGCATTCATCATGGCAGCAGATAGCACAGTAAGTGAAACCGCAAAATCCTCTGGACTTGTCACATACTCTTTTCCTCTGTATGTGTATTTATCTTCTTCTCTAGCATTCTTATTTCCATCAAAAAAAGAACCTATTCCAAGACCGATTAGCGCTCCAATAGGACCACCTCCTACAAACCCTAAAAAACCACCTAAAATTTTGCCTAACATATAATTACTTTCTGCTTGTTTATCAAAAGTTGTACCTTCAACTCATCACTGACAAATCGTCTACTCATGAATCTAACGCCAAAATACGATAACTATTTCTGGGATTTAGATGGAACCATATCTAACTCTAAAGAAGGAATCTATAATTCAATTTTGTACTCTCTTGATAAACTATCCATTGAAAAACCAAGTGAGGATATTCTAAGATCTTTTATCGGTCCTCCTTTGTATGTTAGCTACATGAAACACTGGTATCCTGAAAGTAAAGAAAAAGCACAACATGCTGTTTCCTTGTATCGTGAATATTACCAGGAAAAAGGAGTCTACGAAAACAGTGTTTTCTCTGGTATTAAAGAATTAATCTCCGCGTTAAAAGAAGCTGGATCTAAAATGTTTGTCACTACAGCAAAACCAACTCATTACGCTAAAATAGTTATTGAACATTCTGGAATGAGTGATTTATTTGAAGCTGTTTACGGTAGTGAAATGGACGGTAGTAGAGCAAATAAAACAGAATTGATTCAGGCTGTTTATGATGATTACCCGACTATTAAAAACGAAAAGAATATTATTATTGGTGACCGTTACTATGATCTTCAAGGAGGTAATAGCCATGGTATTGATACAGCGGGAGTTTTATTCGGATACGGAACATTGGAAGAACTTCAGAGCGAAAAGCCTACTTACATTTGTGCAAACACAGATGAATTAACGTCAAACTTAAGCCGTTAAACATGATCAAAAAAATACAAGCAAATCAATATAAATCAAGTGAATGGTCTGGTGGAAGTACTTCAGAAATCTACATTCATCCTATAGGTGCTGACTTCACATCAGGTAATTACGAAGCGAGAATTAGTCTGGCCAAAGTTGAACTTGAAGAGAGTCTGTTCACCCCACTCCCTGATGTTGAAAGAACTTTAACCGTGCTGGAAGGGAATCATCAATTATCATTGAATGATAGAGGGTTTGTTCCTGTAAACCAATACAGTCCAGTTACATTCAGCGGAAACGATAAAACAGAAAGCAGAGGAAAAGCGTTAAACTTCAACTTCATGAAGAAAACTTCAGACGCACATGAAGTTAATGTGATGCAAGCTGATCAAAAGGAAAGAATTGTTTTGATGCCTAAATACAAAAATGCTTTAGTCTTTATAATTGATGGTAAAGCGGAAACAAGCGCTGGAGAATTAAACAGTCAGGACTCACTATTCTTTGATGAAGAGCTTATGATTATACTGGAAGCGAAGACATTGTTTGTAAAGGTTGATTTTTAGTTTGGCGGTTAATCCAAACAGATCCTTCGACAAGGAATGGTTATCGAGTATCGTAGGGGCTCCCCCTGCGGGTGCCCGAACAATTATTAATCATAACAGATCTTTGTTCAAATAAATACGGGTTATTTTTATGTCCACAGATTACACAGGTTCCACAGATTGTCAATGTGTGCTGTCATCTAACAAGAATTGGGTAAACCGCACCGCGGTTTACATAATGGTAGTAAAACCATTCATTCCAAAGTGGATCCGCATCGTGGATCGCATAAGTTTTAACCACGGATATACGTTTTAATTGTTTCAAATGGATATCGTGGGTACGTCCTGATTTGTCGAAGGATCTCCTACTATTTAGAACAATTAAATAGATCTATACCTGATACCCTCTCTATTTCAACTCAATCAAATTCCTTCCTAACTTAACATCACCAGACTTTTCCATTCTTTTTAAAAGACGCGAAATGGCTTCTCTTGATGAGTTTAACTCTTGAGCTATTTTAATATGAGTGATGTGTATCTCTTTCGATCCTTGAACCTCTGATTTCTTTTCCAAGTAATTAATTAATCTTTCGTCTAATTGATGAAAGGCAATATCATCTAGCGCATTTAACATTTCATCTAAACGATTAGAGTAAGAACTAATGATGAAATTACGCCATGATTTGTACTTGCCCATCCACTCTTCAGATTTAGCTAAAGGAATCATGATTAACTCTACATCCTCTTCTACTTCTGCTTCGATCTGACTTTTAGATTGACTTAAACAACACGTTATCGACATTGCACATGTCTTGCCTTTCTCTAAATAGTAAAGAAACAATGCATGCCCTTCTTCATCAATTCTCGAGATTTTAATCGAACCATTTAATATTATCGGAAGACTTTTTATATAATCCCCTTTTTTGATCAAAAACTCTCCTTTTTTGATAGTTTTAGACTTAGAAAACGCTAAAAGCTCTTTTAATAATTCAATTTCCGTTAGAAACGGTAGCATTAATTTCAACTCTGCAACCTCCATTACTTTAACTTGTTTTCAATTAGCAATCTTAAATCTTCCAACTCTTTCAATTCAGCTTTAGGATCCTTTAAAGACTTTACGTGCTTTTTAGCCTGAACCTTTAACTGAAAACGTTTCCAAGTTGTTCGGTATCTCAATGCATACAAAGCTGTAAACAATCCTACTCCGACTATCAACGGAAACAAAGGACTTA
>CBFIFL010000052.1:0-18960 GCA_965661855.1 Flavobacteriales bacterium | reverse complement strand
ATATAAAGAGTTGTTCTTTTTAAAGAAATTTTCAGTTGACTTATGCAGATATGGAATAAGACTTATATTTTCCAATTCAAAGTGAATAATCAAATTCATTAATCTAGCGAAGTGAAACAGATCAGGTCTGTCATCAACCTTAAAGTCATTTAAGATGGTGTTAACCTCTTTTAAAGCTTGCTTTGGTTCTCCGACAGCAACGTATATGTAGGCAAATAAATAATGGAATGTAACTTTTGCTCCATTATTTAAGAAACGATCAAATTGGTTTAAGTCTTTTCTGATTTTTTTAATTCTACCGTAAATCGACGCATAATTTGCTTCATAAACATGAAAGGCAAGTTCAGACATTGAAGCATAATATTCAATCTGGAAATTGTATCTCTCCTTTGACGTAGTATAATTACTACCATCAAGTTTTCTAAACTCTCCCAGTAGTTTTAAGAAGTTCTTCTTGTCAGCAAATTTAGCTACAGACAACTGTCTGGATTTATGCGCTAAATAATCGAATGGATAATTCTTCATGAAATATTCATTCGATTCAACAGCTGTAATCAAATCATTACAATGCTTGTATTCCTTTTGATGATTACTATGTATGTAACAATACTGAGCCCAAGTTTGATGATATTTTACAGTAGCGAACAAACTTTCTGGTTTGCTTTTTGCAAGTAAATCGTGACTCATTAAAGCCTCCAATTGATCAATAGAGACACCATCACGAGAACGATTGATTTTTTCACGAAGAATAAATGCCTGATAGTAAAGATCAAGGTAGTCTAGCTCTTCAACCGTGTGCTGAGCGATTTGCTTTGCTTCAGATATGGTTCCGTATACATTTTCAGCTCCTTTGATAGGACCCATTACTTTTCGTGTCCAATTGTTACACTCTAGAATGATTTGAGGATCTTCAAGTTTGTCTGAAAGCTTTGTTGCCTTTTGAACCAACTTAGCACATTGCTCATAAAGACCTTTTTGATATAATATCTCAGTTTGAATTAACAATTCCCTTACCTGAATCTTAGTGTTTCTACCCGCATGAAAGTGAGTAAGACTTTTAAGTATTAATTGGTATAGGTAATTCTTGTCAGCTGAAATATAGCTAGTTGGGTAGTTCTTTTTTTCTAATTTCTTTAGGATCTTGTCATCATCTTCAGCTTCTTCTTTATCCAAGGTATTGAATAAAATGATGTAATTATTCTGCTCGCCAATAACGTGTTTTTCCGCAAAGATTTTGAAATGTCTTTTCTCAGACATGCTTAACTCTTTGATCAAACGAAATACCTTGCTATCCTTTGCCATGATTCAGACTCCCTAATTAATTGAATGAAAGATTGGTATCAAATATACTCTTTTCTCTATATTAAGTGAAACCTAACCACGTGAGTTTAGTATTAAGCTCTAGCCTAACTTATAAATTATGAAGTATTTAGTCCTTCTAATATTTGTTCTTTTTACTTTCCAAAGTCAACTTAAAGCCTGTGATGATCATAGTATTACTGTGAATTCATCGGTTGACAATGGAGATGGAACATGGACCTATTATATAACTGCATGTATCGAGCCGGATAATGGCTCTGGAGCTCCGAATCGAATGTCGGTTACGCTTACTAATGCATCTTCAATCATTTCGTTTTTACCGGCAACCATTAATCCACCTGCAGGTGGACCTTGGAATGGAGCTATAAATGGAACCAACAACATAACATGGGGTACAGGATCAGCAGCCACTGGAGACTATACGTTTTGCGAAGATTTAGTTATCACAGTTACCACAACGACAAACGTACCAACGATTACACTGGGAGATGGAAATGCTTGTTCTGATAATGCTACTCCACCAGTTTCTTGTGCAAACACAGGTACACCAACTTTATCAAATTTAGCTGCTAGTGGACCTTTTGATTGTGCTGATAATTCAAATTATACGATAACTGCGACTGATGCAGCGGGTAGTGCAACTCACTTTACAAGTGGGTTTTCAATGGTTTTAGAAACAGATTTTTGGTCTGATACTGAAGGATCATTAACGTTAACAGGTGATGATGGTACCGTATATTCATGGGCTCCTTCTGATCCCGCAGATGGATCTACTTACATGGGTCAATTGAATGACGGAGCTGATCAAACTGGTACATTAGTCAATCTAGTCGGCGGAACTACTTTTACCGTTCAGTATTGTGATAATGCAAACGACGGAAACTTCGATTATACATTTACAGATATCGCTACTGGAGCATCAACCGTAGGTACTTTCGGCTTTCCAACGGGTGGAGGATGTTTTACTGTGGTTTTACCTGCATTATCGGGTACTTCTACTTTTTCAGGAAATGGAATCACCAACAACGGTGATGGAACAGCTTCTTTTAATCCAAGTGGTCTTACAGCAGGAACACATACGATAACCTATACTTGGGATAATGGTCAAGGTTGTACAGAAACAGTTACTCAAGACGTGACTGTAACATGTACAACACCCTGTGATCCAACTTGGGCAGCAACTTCTTTATGTGAAACTGACGGTGTTGTTGATTTAACAGCTTTAGTTACTGGGGATGCAGGTGGAACCTGGTCAGGAACGGGGGTAACTGGAACGAATTTTGATCCAGCGGGATTATCGGGAAATATTTCTGTTACCTATACTTTACCTACCTGTAATGAGAGTCACGACTTTGCTGTGGATGCAGCTCCAGATCCAGCATGGACTACTACAACCGTTTGTGAAAGTTCAGGGAATCTAGACTTAACAGCCTTGGTAACTGGAGATGCTGGTGGAACGTGGACTGGAACAGGGGTTACAGGTACGAATTTTGATCCTTCAGCATTGAATGGTGCTATATCTTTAACTTATACAGTAACAAACGGACTTTGTACTGAAGTAAGTACTCAAAATATTACTGTTGATCCATGTTTGGCACCTTGTGATCCAACGTGGGCAGCAACTGCACTTTGTGAAGCGGATGGTATTGTTGACTTAACTACTTTAGTAACAGGAGATGCAGGAGGAACTTGGTCAGGAACTGGTGTAACAGGAACTGATTTTGACCCTGCCGGTCTTTCAGGAAATATTACCGTGACCTATACAGTAGGTGCTTGTACGGAAGATCACGACTTTGCGGTTGATGCTTCTCCTGACCCTGCTTGGACAACAACGGCTACTTGTCAGACTGCTGGATTACTGGATCTAACGACACTTGTTACAGGAACAGCAGGTGGAACTTGGACAGGTATTGGTGTAACAGGAACTGATTTTGATCCAACTGGATTAAATGGTGCTATTGCAGTTCAATACCAAGTAACAAATGGTTTGTGTACAGAAAGTTTGGTTCAAAACATTACGGTGAATTTGATTGATGATGCTTCATTTGATTATCCTCAAGCGGCATATTGTCAAACAGATACAGACCCTGTAGCTACTAATGTTGCAACTATAGGAGGGACATTCACTGAAGCAACTGGAAACATTGTCTTTACTGATGCTTCTACAGGAGAAATTGATTTAGTCGCAAGTACTGCAGGAGGTCCATATACCATTACATATTCTACTACAGGGGCATGTGCTAACAGTGGGACATTCAATATTACTATAGACGCAGCGCCGGATCCATCTTGGACTACAACATCGTTATGTCAGACAGCGGGATTGCTTAATTTGACAACGTTGGTAACGGGTAATGCAGGAGGAACATGGTCAGGAACAGCAGTTACAGGAACAGATTTTGATCCTTCAGCTCAGTTAGGGACAGTGGCTTTAACTTATACGGTTACAAATGGAGTTTGTACTGAAGTAAGTACTCAGAATATAACAGTGACTTCTTCGGGAGATGCTACCTGGACAGCAAATGGACCGTTTTGTTTGACAGAACCAGCATTTGATTTAAATACTCTTGTAACAGGAGATGCTGGTGGTACATGGACAATAAATGGAGTTGCAGGAAGTTCATTCGACGCTGGAGCTCTTGGAGTTGGTGTTCACACGGTAGTCTACTCAGTTGGTGTTGCACCTTGTAATGATACGAACTCTCAAACGATAACTGTCGAAGCGGATCCAGATCCATCTTGGACTCCAATTGCAGCACAATGTGTAAATGGAGCATTAGTTGATTTGAATACTCAGGTAACAGGAGATGCAGGAGGAGTTTGGTCAGGAACAGGAATGAGTGGAAGTAATTTCGATCCAAGCACTTTTTCCGTAACAGGAACAACAGATATCACTTACACGGTGACTTCAGTTACTGGATGTACTGCTGATTTGATGAATACACTTTCTTATTTAGGACTACCAGATCCAACCTTTACTATAGAAGATGTTTGTGAAGGTGAGGTGCTTAGTTTAACTCATACAGGAGTGGTTACGCCAACAACAACATTTACCTGGAATTTTGGGACTTTAAGTGGATTCGGATTAGGAACAGGGTATTATGATTTAGGCTCTCCAAGTGAAGGAACTTATTCAGTGACTTTAACCGTTGATGATGGAGGATGCTCTTCAGCACCTTTTACAGCTAGTGCAGATGTTTTACCAGCGGTAACAGCTTCTGAAACAGTTACGGATGTGTTATGTAACGGTGATTGTACAGGAGAGGTTTCAATGACTGCTTTGACTGGAACATACATTGGTCAACCTGATTATTTATGGGATAATGGAAATATAGGAGCAACGCAAAGTGCATTGTGCGCAGGAACATATTCAGTGCTGGTAACCGATGACAATGGATGTAACGCTACATACACGATTGAGGTTATACAACCTGATCCAATTCAAGTAGATACTATGATGGTACCTGTTTCTTGTAATGGTTTATCAGATGGAGGAGCAGATCTAATCATCATTGGTGGTACACCGGCTTTCAATGTTCAATGGACTGATGGTTCTACTGGAACAAGTTTAACAGATGTTACTGAAGGATCTTATGATTTCACAGTTCAAGATGCAAGTGGATGTACTTTTGATGGAACAATAGATGTGACTGAACCAGACCCTGTTTTGGATGGTCAGTTTGCAACAAACTTCGCAGATCAGTATTATGTGAATAATGACATCTATTTTAATATTGTAGGTGATCTAGGCTTCACTTCATATAATTGGACACTAGACGGTGCTTCCGTTTCACAGGACTCTAGTTTTGCTTACCAATTCTGGGAAACCGGAGAGTATACTTTAAACTCAATAGTCGAAAGAGATGGATGTTTTGATACCTTGACTACAAGTTTGTTAATTGACGAACCTTTTAATGTCTTCGTTCCAACCGCTTTTAGTCCAGCTAATCCTGATGGTGTAAATGATGTTTTCAAGCCTTCTATGTCGATTACAAATCCTAGTTTTTATGAGTTGTTGATCTACAATAGATGGGGACAATTGTTATTTAGAACTACAAACCCTGATGATGCATGGGATGGTTTAGGATCTGATGGAAGTCCACACCAGATAGACGTATACGTGTATAAGTTGATTGTTCAAGGTGAAGGTCAGGAAGATGTTAAGAAGGTTGGACACGTTGCTTTAGTTCGTTAAGACTTACTAAATAACTAGTCTAAGAATTTGCTTAAGAGCAGGGAAAAATCGTTCTTTCACTAAATATCATTTAGAATGAGGCTTTTAAACATATTTACGATCATTATATTGACCAGCTTTTTTGCTATAGGTCAAACTACTGTAGGTGACTGTTCAACAGGAGGAGCTGCTGTAAGCGGAGGATACTCTGATGCGAATGATGCAAATACAAACTGGAACGCTGGACTGGAAAGTTTTAGTATGCCATATCCTAATAACGAGACAGTAACAACTCACCACATGGTGAATTCTGGAGCGACAGGAGCTATAGGCTTTGCTATTTCAACAGGATCTGGAAACTCTTTAAACCAAGCCTGTATTGATGATGCAACGAGATCAGCGGTATTATACGCAGTAAATGATTGTGGAGGAACTGCCATTGTAGCCTCTACTGATTCGCCAGGATCTAACTTTTCAAACTATGAATTCACAGGTTTAACGCCTAATACCAACTATATTTTAGTAGTAACTATTGACGCTGTAAATGATTGCGATGTTCAGGATTTAGCGGTTACTTATTATGGAATAACAGTAAATGCTGCCGCTTGTGATTGTGTTACACCAAATTGTGCAGCTGCATTAACAGCTGACGCTGGTGCACCTACTTTTACGAGTTGTGAAACTTGGGGTGGTGATGAAACTAATTCAACCATAATTTCTTATCATACAATTACTTCTAGTGCTGATGGTACTTTAGGAGTTTTACAGCAATTACAACCGACATCTTGTGCGTTAACGGATGCAGATATGCAAAGCGCATTAACGAATAGAAGTGCTACTTTATATGCTGTTGGAGATTGTGATGGAACGCCGATTGCTATTTCCACTGCCAATGCAGGGACCAGCGGTACTTTAAATCCAGAATGGCAAGGCTTAACTCCAAATACCCAGTATATCGTGAAACTAGAAGTTAGTCTTCTTTCATGTGATATCGACGGAACTTGTTTAGACTATTATTATCCGCCAGCATCTTCTTGTACAGCAGATGCAGGTACAATTTCTGTTGATGTAAATGGGTCAAATGTTGCAGGTACAACGGTAGATATACCATGGGGAGAGTCAGCTAATTTCAGTTCGGCTGGATACTCATTACCTAATGACGGTCCGTCTGGCTCGGCAGGAATGGCATTGGTAGCATTTTCTTGTCCACCAACAACAGGTATTGCTTCTCCTTACGATCTTCAAAGTGATCCTTGTTATTTAGGTGTTTTATATGGAGATAATGTAACCACTACTAATGATGGAAGTGGTACTTCTGCGTTAGGACAAATATTTGTGGTTTATATGACTTTTGATCATGCAAATGGTTCAGGAGGACCTGATACAGATGCAGATGATTGTGTAGATTATAGTCAGGTTTATGAAGTGAATTATTTACCACCTTCAACTCCTGATTGTGGATCTTGTCCAACTCCAGACTGTCCAATTCAAGATGTTGTAGCTTTTGGAAATAGAAACTATGCAGTTTGTGAAAATCCAGTAGCATCTGGTACTTACACTCAATTTCATACTGTAGTAGCTGATGTTAATGGAACAGTTGGTTTAGTGCAAGGAATTACGGTAAGTGGAGGAGATCCTGTTACAGATGTAACCAGAACGGTTTATTTATTACCGCTAGGTGATTGTGGAGGAACTCAAATAAATCCAAACGCAACTAATGTTGCTGGATTCGGATCTGGATTTAATCCAGAATGGTATAACCTTACGCCGGGAGCATCATATGTATTGGTAATTGAATTTAATATTGCTGCAGGAGTTACGCTTGATGAAGCTTGTGCTGATTATTATGGAGTACCAAACCCTCCGGTTTACAATTGTGGACCTGTTGGATTTGATATTTCTGCACCTGGACCATTTTCTTGTTCTGATCCGGTTGTTGATTTAACAGCTCATGATCCACCAGATATTTTTATTGCTGACGAATGGGTTTACCCAGGATTTATTGTAACAGTTACTCCAAATTTAGGAATGTGGGACGGGACTAACGTGATTGATATTTTTATTAATGGTGTTTTAGTTGGACAAGTTGATCCTGCTGCTTTAGGACTTGGACCATTTGATACCTTTATTCTTCCGATTACGTATGCACAGCCTGAAGATTTTACTTTTGGTGTGTCAGGAAACAATGGAGATACTTTTGACTTTACTATCGTACAAGCATCTGATGGAAATACAGTTGATTCAGGTACTTGGACTATTGGAGGAACAGATCAATCGAATGCAGGTGTTCCTGTTGCGACAGCCTTATTTACTGGAGCAGGTGTTAGCGATGATCCAGACAATGGAGGAAAAGGATTTTTTGATCCGGCCTCTGCAGGTACAGGAACACATACGATTACCTATACATATGATAATGGAGCTGGATGTTCAGGAACTGCAACTGTAGATGTTGTTGTAACTGGTCCTGACGCAAGTATTAATGGAGCAGGTCCATTTTGTGATACGGAACCTTCTTTTGCCTTAAGTACTTTAGTTACAGGTGATGCTGGTGGAACATGGACAATAGACGGTGTTGCTGCAACTGATTTTGATGCTGCCAGTTTAGGAGCAGGTTCATTTGTGGTTGAATACACTGTTTCCAGTGGAGGATGTTCGGATGTGCAAAATGAAACGATAGTTGTGAATGCTAGTGATGATGCTACGTTCAGTTATGCTAATGCTGCGTATTGTAATACAGACGCTAACCCAATTGCTTCTGGTATTATAACGGCAGGAGGAACATTTACTTCGGGAGATGTAAATCTTGTAATTGCAGATGCAAACACAGGGGAGATTGATATAGTTGGAAGTACAATTGGAGGTCCTTATACAATTACATATACTACAACTGGTGCTTGTCCAAGTTCTTCTACATTTGATGTGTCTATCAATGATTGTTCTGTTTGTGATGCAGGATGGTCTGCAACTACATTATGTGAATCAGATGTGCCTGTTGCTTTAAATACATTGCTTACAACTGGTAATCCAGGAGGAACATGGACTGGAGCAGGGGTTGTTAATAACGGAGGTACTATGGAGTTTGATCCTTCAGGTCTTTCAGGAACAGTTTCAGTTACCTATGATTTAGGAGCTTGTTCTGAAACTAATGACTTTACTGTAACTGTAACCAATGCATTCTTTGATTATCCTTCAGTTACTTTTTGTAATACAGAGGCAAATCCGCTTGCAACGAATGTTGCGCAACCAGGTGGTACATTTACTTCAGGTGATCCAAACTTGATTATTGCAGATGCAAACACAGGAGAGATCGATTTAGTTGGAAGTACTTTAGGAGGTCCATACACCATTACTTATAGTATCGGTGGAGCATGTCCTGGTTCTGCTACATTTAATGTTACGATTGCAGATTGTACTCCTTGTGATCCTTCATGGGCTGGAACTACAGTTTGTGAAAGCCAAGCAGCATTTGATTTAACGACTTTATTAACTGGGACTACTGGAGGAACATTCTCTGGAACAGGAGTTACCGGAGACTTCTTTGATCCTGCTGGTTTATCAGGAGCGATTAGCGTTACATATGATTTAGGTGGTGGATGTACAGAGGTTCATGATATGACGGTTATTCTGTTAGACGCTGGTTGGACACCATTAACTGCTCAGTGTATTGGTGCAGGAATGACAGATTTAAATGCGTCCGTAACAGGGAGTATAGGAGGTACATGGTCTGGAACTGGTTTAAGCGGATCCAATTTTGATCCAAGTGCATATGCTGCTTCTGGTTTAGTGCCAATTACCTATACAGTTAGTTCAGGAGCTTGTTCTATTGATTCTATTGCAAATATTGAAGTGATATTAACTCCAGATCCTACTTTCACAGTAAGTGATGCATGTCTAGGAAGTGTGGTTACTTTAACCCATACTGGAACGGTTAATCCAACAACAGTGTTTACTTGGAACTGGGGAGGTTTATCTGGATTTGGTTCAGGAAGTGGAGATTATGATTTAGGAACTCCAAGTCAAGGAAACTATACGGTTAGTTTAACGGTTCAAGATGGAGCATGTGCTTCAGCACCTTTTGCTTTGTCGTTCGATGTATTTCCAGCAGCAACAATGAATGTGGCTGCAGCTGATGAAACTTGTAATGGCGCTTGCGATGGTATCGTTGTTTTACAAGAACAGACTGGTACTTATGTGTTAAATCCAGCAACATTTACATGGAGTGATGGTGGTTCAGGAGTATCAAGAACAGATATGTGTGCAGGAGATTATTCAGCAACCATTACAGATGACAATGGATGTACAAATACTTATGACTTTACAGTTGGTTCTCCAGATCCTATAATGGCAGATACAATTACTAATCCAGCTTCTTGTAATGGCTTTTCAGATGGTAGTGCTTCAATCGCGATAATAGGAGGTACTTCTCCATATACCGTTGAATGGTCTAATTTAGATCAAGGAGTTACAGCCACTGGTTTAAGTGCAGGAAATCATACGTTTACAGTAACAGATGCAAACTCATGTACTACTTCAGGAAGTGTAGATGTAAGTGAGCCAGGACCGGTTGTTAACGGTGAAGCGATAATTGTTCAAGGAGATAATTTTTTCACAAATAACCCAATAACTTTTGGAGTGTCAGGTATCGTTGGCTTTGATACTTACGACTGGACAATAGATAACAATTTTGAAGCAAACGGATCATCATTTACTCATCAGTTTGAAATTGCTAAAAACTATGTGGTTTCAGTGGAGGTATCAAGAGATGGATGTATTGATGATATATCAACGATAATTAATATTGATGAAATATTCAATATATATGTGCCGACGGTTTTCTCACCAAATGGAGATGGAATCAATGATACTTTCGTTCCACAGTTTTCAATTTACACTCCAAGTAACTATGAGTTATACATCTATAACAGATGGGGACAGTTAATTTTCGAGTCTAATGATCCTAATAAAGTTTGGGATGGATTGGATAGAGACGGAAATGCAGTTCAGGAAGATGTTTACGTATATAAACTGATTGTGGAAGGGGAAGAACCTTCTGATATTTATAATAAAGTGGGTCAGGTGACTCTAGTGAAGTAATAATACTTTGATTTTAAGAACATTATAACGAAATTGTAAAACAGGATAATCTAATCTATAAAAACTATGAAGAAAAGTTTACTTTTAGCAGTTTCAGCGTTTTTTGCATGGTCTGCGAATGCACAGCATAGAACTAACCTTGAAGAAACACTTATCCCAACTGAAGGGAAAGAATATATCCGCTCAAACGAGAATGTTTCTAGAGCAACAACATGTGAAGATTATTCACTTTACCCATTTATTAAAGGAAATTCAATCGTAGGAGAGATTCCTTTTGACAAGAATGGAGACCCAATTTATTCAACTGAGGGTGTTGGACAAATTTATCATAACACTTCTGACTTAGCAGTTAAAGGGATGTTGATTTATTTATCTAACCCAGGTTTATCAGCAGTAAGATCTACAGCTCATTTGTATGATATCAATGCAGATACAGTTGGAAACAGATTAACATGGAAGGAATTTGATGTAAGTCCAGGAGCTCAACAAGCAGCAGCTGTTTACTTTGATAATCCAATAGATGTTGATGGTAATTTCATGATTTCATTTCAGTTAATTCCTGATGGATCGACTGATACTGTTTCTGTTGCAGTTGGTGCTGCAGGTAGAGGAGAGAACTTATCGAGATTATATTTCATGACTTACGATTACTGGGCTGCTCCTTATGGAAATTATGGTCTAGACTGGGATTTTATGATGTTCCCAATTTATGATGTGGAGTTAAATGCTGATGTAACATTAGCTTCTCAAGCATTTAGAGGAGATACGGTATCTTATTCTGTAAATACGATTTTACCTACATTAGCTGATAGTATGATGAACTTTTCATACTGGTATGGAGCTCCTCAATTGTACTTAGATATTGAAGGTCCGGATGGAGATACTTTAGCTTCTGAATATGGAACATTCCCAGGAGAGTTTGGTTTTGACAGTTTAGGAGTACATACTTTTAAGCACGCTGCAGTTTGGTTCCAATGGTCAACAATGTTTGATCCTAATGGAGATGGTTCACCAGCATATTGTGTTGATGAATTTGAAGCTGAAATCGAAATTGTAAGTCCAGTTGGTTTGGAAGAAATTGATGGATTGAGATTAGCATGGTTTGGTCCTGCAAGTGAATTAAACTTCAACGCTTCTGTTTCAGGGCTTATGAATGTTTATACTATTGATGGAAGATTAGTTGAATCGCATAACTTGAATGAGAGTGTATCTCAAAGAGTGGAGACAAATCAATCTGGTGTTTACATCATTGAATTGATCCATGGTTCAGAAAGAACAGTAATCAAAGTGATGAAATAAGTTCACTTCAAATAGTTGAAAAGGGCTGCCTATGGCGGCCCTTTTTGATTTACAGATTTATATAATACCAGTCAGACTTAGAATGTTTTCAAACATTTTTCGCAACTAGAACGAGCAATTGATTTCAATCTAAACGCTTGAAATCCTATCTTTAAAATATGGAATTGAACAAGTACAGTAAAAGATTAACACAAGATCAAACACAACCTGCTTCTCAAGCAATGCTTTATGGTATTGGATTAACAGATGAGCAAATGAATCAACCATTTGTTGGTATTGCATCAACAGGTTATGAAGGGAATACGTGTAACATGCACTTGAATGATTTAGCTGTTGAGGTTAAAAAAAGTGTTCAGAGTGAGGAACAAGTAGGTTTGATATTCAATACAATTGGTGTTTCTGATGGTATTTCAAACGGAACTTCCGGGATGAGATATTCTTTGGTTTCTAGAGATATTATAGCAGATTCAATTGAGACGGTTGTTGGAGCTCATTATTATGATGCTGTTGTTTCTGTTGTTGGTTGTGATAAAAATATGCCAGGTGCAATGATTGCTATGACGAGATTAAATCGTCCATCGATTTTATTGTACGGAGGGACTATTCATTCAGGTAACTACTGTGGTAAAAAATTAAACATTGTATCGGCCTTTGAAGCTCTAGGAGAAAAATTTCAAGGAACAATCTCTGATGAAGATTACAAAGGTGTAATAAAGAATGCTTGTCCAGGAGCTGGAGCTTGTGGAGGTATGTACACAGCTAATTCAATGGCTTCTACAATTGAAGCATTAGGAATGGCTTTACCTTATTCATCATCAAACCCAGCGGTTAGTGGAGAGAAAGTAGAAGAGTGTAAAGAAATTGGGAAAGCAATAAAGGTTCTTTTAGAAAAAGATATTAAGCCAAAGGATATTCTAACAAAAGAAGCATTTGAAAATGCGATAACTGTGCTGACTGTTTTAGGTGGATCAACAAATGCTGTTATGCACTTAATTGCTATGGCTGATACTGCAGAGGTAGAGTTGACTTTAGAAGACTTTCAAAGTATAACTGATAAAACACCTTTACTAGCAGACTTGAAGCCAAGTGGTAGATTCTTAATGGAGGATTTACACAATGTTGGAGGAATTCCTGCAGTGATGAAACTCTTATTAGCAGAAGGATATTTACATGGTCATTGTTTAACGGTAACAGGTAAAACGGTTGCAGAGAACTTGGCAGAGGTAAAGGACTTACAAGAAGGACAGGAAGTTATTCGTCCTGTAAGCAATGCGATAAAAGAAACAGGTCACCTACAAATGTTATTTGGAAACTTAGCTCCAGAAGGTTCAGTAGCAAAAATTACTGGTAAAGAAGGAGAAACCTTTAAAGGAACAGCACGAGTTTTTGACGATGAGTTTACAGCTATCGAAGGAATAAGAGCTGGAAAAGTATTAAAAGGAGATGTTGTAGTAATTAGATATTCAGGTCCTAAAGGAGGTCCAGGAATGCCTGAAATGCTAAAACCTACTTCTGCTATAGTCGGAGCTGGTTTAGGAAAAGATGTTGCTCTTATTACTGATGGAAGATTTTCAGGAGGATCACACGGTTTTGTGGTTGGACATATAGCACCAGAAGCTCAAGTTGGAGGACCTATTGCTTTGGTTCAGGATGATGACTTAATTCAATTGGATGCGGTTAACAACACCATTGATTTATTGATTTCAGACGAAGAGTTTACTAAAAGAAAAGCAGAGTGGAAAGAACCACCTTTAAAAGTTTCTAGAGGAGTTCTTAAAAAATATGCGATGTCTGTTCAGTCAGCATCAAAGGGTTGTGTAACAGACTAGTTTTTTTTAGAAACTTAATTACATATAATACAAATGTAAAGCAGCCTTCGGGCTGCTTTTTGTATTGTAGGGGCAACCCTTGCGGTCACCCGTAACAACATTAAAAATGGAAGAAAACATAATTATAAAATCAACACCAGAACCACTTTCCTTAATTCCCATTACAATCAGTAAATCAATCAATTAGCAAATCAAGTCATCAATCACACCTCATAAAAAAGAAAAAGCAAACATTGTATAATCACTCTTCCCTTGCCTATCTTTGGAAAACAACGAAGACAAATGAAAAATTTAAACAAGGTCAACATTATTATTATTAGCTTGCAAAAACAGTGAGAGAGCGCCTTGTATAATAAAAAATATAAAAGCCTTTCTCACGAAAGGCTTTTTTTATGCCTGAACAATGGAAACTTTAACATTAGAAAAAGAGACAATAGTGAAAACTAAGTTAACAGGATCTGAAGCGGTAATTAAATCATTAATCGCAGAAGATGTGGAAACCATATTTGGTTACCCAGGAGGAGCAATCATGCCGATATATGATGCTTTATATGGTTATGAAGACCAATTGAAACATATTCTAGTAAGACATGAGCAAGGGGCAACTCACGCTGCAGAAGGTTACGCTAGAATTAGTAATAAGACAGGTGTGTGTTTTGCAACTTCGGGTCCAGGAGCGACAAACTTAGTCACTGGATTGGCTGATGCAATGATTGACTCTACTCCAATGGTTTGTATTACAGGTCAAGTACCATCTCATTTACTAGGAACAGATGCATTTCAAGAAACAGATATAATTGGTATTTCTACGCCAGTTACTAAATGGTCTTACCAGGTGACTAAAGCAGAAGAAATTCCAGGAGCAATTGCAAAGGCTTTTTATATTGCTAACTCAGGTCGTCCAGGACCAGTGTTAATTGATATAACAAAGAATGCTCAATTTGAAGAGTTTGACTTTGAGTATAAGAAGTGCGAAAGTATTCGTTCTTACAGACCTAAGCCAAAGTTGAATATGGAGCAGGTTAAAGCGGCTGCAGAGGCTATTAACGGGGCGAAAAAGCCGTATATCCTTGCAGGACACGGAGTTTTACTTTCAGAAGCAGCGCCAGAATTATTAGCATTAGCGGAGAAGGCTGATATACCAGTAGGTAGTACAATATTAGGACTTAGCTCATTTCCAAACCACCATAGATTATATGCTGGAATGTTGGGAATGCATGGGAATTATGGTCCTAACATTAAAACAAACGAATGTGATGTTTTAATTGCCATAGGTATGCGATTTGATGATCGTGTAACTGGTAACCTTGATAAGTATGCTAAGCAAGCTAAAGTGGTTCATATAGAGTTAGACAATTCTGAAATTAACAAGAATGTTCATGCTCATTATCCAGTTCATGCTGATGCAAAAGAAGCAATGACTGCCTTACTGCCTTTATTAAATGAGGCTAAGCATGAAGAGTGGTTGCAAGAATTTAAAGAAGCAGATAAAAAAGAGTTTGACGAAGTTCAAAAAGATGAGTTGAATTCTACCAAAGAGGGAATGAATATGGCTGAGGTAGTTAGAAAGATTTCGGATTTATCTGATGGAAATCTTGTTCTAACAACAGATGTAGGTCAACACCAAATGGTAGCTTGTAGATATTACCAGTTCAATGAAAAGAATATCAACTCGAATATTACTTCAGGTGGTCTAGGTACTATGGGCTTTGCTTTACCGGCAGCTATTGGAGCAAAATTTGCTAGACCAGACCAACAGGTAATTGCTGTTATTGGTGATGGAGGATTCCAAATGAATATCCAAGAACTAGGGACAATCATGCAAGAGAAGATCGATGTCAAAATATTGATCTTAAACAATAACTTTTTGGGAATGGTTAGACAATGGCAAGAGTTATTCTTTGACAAGCGTTATGCGTCAACAACAATGACAAATCCAGACTTTTTAACCATTGCGAAAGGTTATGGAATAGAGGGTAAAAGAGTTGATTCAAGAGATAATTTAGAATCTTCACTAAAAGAATTTTTAAACCATAAAGGATCATTTTTATTAGAAGTAATGGTAGAGAAAGAAGGAAATGTTTTCCCGATGGTACCTACAGGAGCTAGTGTTTCAGAAGTAAGATTAAGTTAATCATGGCAACTATATATTCAGACGACAATAACACGGATGTAAAAAGAGCATTTACATTGAGCATATTCACAGAGAATTACTCTGGATTGCTTTATCGTGTAACTCAAATCTTTACCAGAAGAAAAATAAATATCGATAGTATCGCTGCATCTCAAAGTGAGGTTAAGGGAGTGTATCGTTATACGATTGTGGTAGAAGAAACGGAGGAAACAGTTAGAAAACTGATTACTCAAATTGAAAAACAAGTGGAAGTTTTAGTGGCTTTTTACAGTGATGTGGAAGACATGATTTATCAGGAAATTGCTCTTTATAAAATCAAAACAGAAACTTTAACCTCTACTAATGTAGAGAAGATTGTAAGAGATAACAACGCTCGTTTCTTGTCGGTTGATCAACACTTTTGTGTTGTTGAGAAAACAGGACATAAAGAAGAGACGGAGGAGTTATTTAATAAACTTGAACCATTTGGTGTTCAGGAATTTGTTAGAAGCGGTAGAGTTGCTGTTTCTAAAGAAGAGAAAAATTTATCAACGTATTTAAGAGAGTTAGAAAACAACTAGAAATTATGGCATTATTAGATTTTGGAGGAACAAAGGAGAATGTAGTTACAAGAGAAGAATTCCCTTTATCAAAAGCACAGGAGATTTTAAAGAATGAAACGGTTGCCGTTTTAGGATACGGAGTACAAGGACCAGGTCAATCTTTAAACTTAAAAGACAACGGTATTAACGTGATTGTTGGACAAAGAAAAGGTTCGGCTTCATGGGATAAAGCAATTGCTGATGGATGGGTTGAAGGTGAAACTTTATTCGATATCGAAACAGCAGCTGAAAAGGCAACAATCATTGAATATTTATTATCTGATGCAGGTCAAATTGCTGCTTGGGAAACAGTTAAGAAATATTTAACTCCAGGTAAGACATTATATTTCTCTCATGGATTTGGTATTACATTCCACGAACAAACTGGAATCATACCTCCTTCTGACATCGATGTAATTTTAGTAGCTCCTAAAGGGTCTGGAACTTCATTAAGAAGATTGTTTGTGGCTGGTCAAGGTCTTAACTCTTCTTATGCAATCTTCCAAGATTACACAGGAAATGCAAAAGACAAAGTATTGGCATTAGGTATTGCTGTAGGTTCAGGTTACTTATTTGAAACAGATTTCAAAAAAGAAGTATACTCTGATTTAACAGGAGAAAGAGGAATCTTAATGGGTGCATTAGCTGGTTTATTCGAAGCTCAGTATAATGTTTTAAGAAAGAATGGACACTCTCCATCTGAAGCATTTAACGAAACAGTTGAGGAATTAACACAGTCGTTAATGCCTTTAGTTGCTGAAAACGGAATGGATTGGATGTATGCAAATACTTCAGTTACTGCGCAAAGAGGAGCATTAGATTGGAGACATAAGTTTAGAGATGTTACAACTCCGTTATTCGAAGAATTATACGATAGTGTTGCATCTGGTAAGGAGGCTGCTATTGTTATCGAACAAGGTTCTAAATCAGATTACAGACAGAAATTAGAAGGTGAATTAAAAGAAATTCAAGAGTCTGAAATGTGGAGAGCTGGTAAAACAGTTAGAAATTTGAGACCTCAAGAATAGAACTTTTCTTTGAAGGGGACGTTACCCGTTTTGGGTCACGTCTTCCCTTGAAGAATTTTAATAATAAAAGGGGACGCAACTCATGGGGTTGCGTCCCTTTTTAAATATAACAAGTCATGATAGAAGTAAGTAAAATAGATGAAGCAGCTCAACGTTTAGAGGGTGTTGCTTTGAAAACTCCTCTTCAGTTTAATGAGATTATGTCTGAGATGTATGGTGCTCAGATTTATTTGAAAAGAGAAGATTTACAATTGGTTAGATCTTATAAACTCAGAGGTGCTTACAATCTAATTTCTACACTTTCTGATGAAGATAAATCAAAGGGAGTAGTGTGTGCCTCAGCAGGAAATCATGCTCAAGGGGTAGCATATTCGTGCAAAGCTCTTCAGGTTAAAGGCACCATTTTTATGCCTGAAACAACACCGAAACAAAAAGTTCGAAAAGTAGAGTTATTTGGAGAAGATTGGGTGGATATCGTTTTAGTAGGAGATACTTTTGATGATTGTTATGAAGCCGCGGTTGAGTTTAAAGATTCAAAATCATTGGCATTTGTGCATCCGTTTAATGCTTCCAAAGTGATGGAAGGACAAGGAACGGTGGGTAAAGAAATATGGGATGAAATTAAAGATGCTGATGTAGTACTAGTACCTGTTGGTGGCGGTGGATTGGCAGCTGGGGTATCATCTTATTTGAAGACCAAGAATCCTAATATTGAAATAATTGGGGTAGAACCAGAAGGGGCTCCTTCCATGCAAGCTTCTCTTGCAAAAGGAGAAGTTGTAAAACTAGACCATATTGAAAAATTTGTTGACGGCGCAGCTGTAAAAGAGGTAGGGATGAAAACCTTTGAGGTCTGTCAGCAAACATTAGATGGAATGATAACTGTTCCTGAAGGAAAGATATGTACAACTATCTTGAGATTGTATAATGAAGAAGCAATTGTTGTTGAGCCGGCAGGAGCGCTAACTATATCCTCTCTTGGTTTACTTAAAGACCGTTTAAAGGGTAAAAAGGTAGTATGTGTTGTAAGCGGTAGTAACAACGATATTGAGCGTACACAAGAGATCAAAGAGAGATCACTGATGTATGAAGGCTTAAAGCATTACTTCATTATAAAATTCCCTCAACGATCTGGAGCGTTAAAAGAATTCGTAAACGACGTTTTAGGTCCGAACGATGATATTACCAGATTCGAATACGTTAAAAAATCGGCTCGTCAAGCTGGACCTGCTTTGGTTGGGATAGAGCTAACTTATCCGGAAGATTTAACTGGTTTAATGTCACGAATGAAAGAGTGGAACCCTGACTGTCAAAGGATTAATGATGACCCACAGTTGTTTGAGTATTTTGTGTAAAAAGATAAAAGCGTACTAAAAAAAGGAATTGAAATTAATTCTTAAACCTTTGAATGGATAGGCTTAAGAAATTGAACTACCACACTGCTTGCAAAATTTAGCGTCATATTCATGTGAATTGAATCCGCAATTTTCACAGCTTTGAT
>CBFIFL010000051.1:0-19526 GCA_965661855.1 Flavobacteriales bacterium | reverse complement strand
CGTAGGGGCTACCCTTGCGGTCGCCCGCTTAATTATATATTTATCTATTGAATATATTGCTACTCATCCTCCAGTCTCTCTACGAAACTAAAATCCAGTTGCTTTTTCAATAAGTCAGCATGCTTTAGTTTAACTCTTATTCTATCACCAAAAGTTAGCTTCTCACCAGTTCTTGTCCCCACTACACAATAGTTCTCATCATCATGAACGAAATGGTCGTGATCAATCTCTGAAAGACGTACCATACCTTCACAACGAGTCTCTTCTACTTCTGCATAAATACCGTAAGCACTAACACCACTAATAACGGCATCAAACTCTTCTCCGACTCTGTCGGCCATAAATTCAACTTGTTTGAATTTAATCGATGCTCTTTCAGCATCTGCAGCTAGTTTTTCACGCGCTGATGAATGTTCGCAAAGCTCAGCATAGAAATCCTTAGAAGGAGACTTTTTACCATCTAGGTAATGTTGTAATAGTCTATGCACCATTACATCAGGGTATCTTCTAATAGGAGATGTAAAGTGAGAGTAGTGATCAAATGCTAATCCATAATGACCAACATTTTCCACATCATATATTGCCTTAGCCATTGTTCTAATAGCTAATGTTTCAATCATTTCTTGTTCTTTAGTCCCTTTGATGTCAGTCATAAGAGTGTTCAAAGCACGAGATATTTTTGCACCGTTATCAGCACTTTTTACACCGAAGCCTAGTTTTCTTACGAATTGAGAAAATACTTGGAACTTATCTGGATCAGGATTATCGTGAACTCTAAATACAAACGTTCTATCCTTTTTGTCTCTTCCTTTCGAAACGAATTCAGTTACTTTTTTATTTGCTAAAAGCATGAATTCTTCAATCAAGTGGTTCGAGTCTTTTCCTTCTTTAAAGTAGACACCAATTGGTTTAGCATCTTCATCCAGTTCAAACTTAACTTCTTTCTTACCGAAATTGATTGCACCCTTTTTATAACGCCTTTCTCTTAGTTGCTTGGCTAATCTATCAAAAGTTAAAATCTCTTCTTTGAAATCTCCTTCACCTCCTTCTATAATTTCTTGAGCTTCTTCATAAGTAAACCTTCTATCCGAGTGAATAGCTGTTCTACCAAACCATGAACCAACGATATCTGCATTGTCATCCATCTGGAAAACCGCAGAGAAAGTATATTTATCTTCATTTGGTCTTAGTGAGCAAACTCCGTTAGAAAGTTTCTCAGGAAGCATAGGTACTACACGGTCAACTAAATAGACCGATGTAGCTCTTTTTACAGCTTCTTTGTCTATTATGTCACCTGGTTGAACATAATGTGTTACATCAGCAATATGGATTCCTATTTCCCAGTTTCCATTGTCTAATTGCTGAATAGATAAAGCATCATCAAAATCTTTTGCATCAAATGGATCAATGGTTAACGTAGTGACATTACGCATGTCTCTTCTTTTTGCAATTTCCTTTTCATCCAATTCCATTGGAATAGATGCAGCGTAATCTTCAACGTGCGCTGGAAATTCGTAAGGAAGGTCAAACTCCCAAAGAATCGCGTGAATTTCAGCATCATTTTCACCTGGATTACCTAATATTTCTACAATTTCTCCGTACGGACTTTTAGCTTCAGCTGGCCAATCCAACATTTTTACTACAGCCTTTTGTCCTTTTTTACCTCCGTTAAGTTTATCTAAAGGAATAAAGAAATCGACTTTAATCTTTTGATCATCAGTGATTAAAAAAGCATATTTACTGGAAACGTCAAGTACACCAACAAAGTGTTTTTTAGCTCTTTCAATTACTTCAACTACTTCACCTTCCATTTTTTTACCTGACGAAGTGATATTTACTTTCACCTTATCCCCAGGGAAAGCATGTCCCATGTTCTTTTGATGAATGAAAACATCGTCTTCCATATCAGGAGAAACTAAGTATGCAGAACCTCTAGTTGTACCATCTAACTTTCCAGTAATGTAGGAAGTAGGTAGGTCCATTCTAAATTTCCCTCTACTATCATGATTAATGATGCCTTGAGAAGTAAGTTCAGTTAAGGCAGCCATGGCTTGACCTTTAGCAATTGCATTGGTGATTTTCAGTCTAGAGCAAACCTGTTTATGGTTCAAAGCTAGTTTAGGATCCTTTTTGAATAGGTGTAACACCTTATCCTTTAAGCCAGCATTTGACCCGGTGGTTGTTTTTCTTTTTTTCTTTCTAGACATAATTGAAGTACTTGTTTTAAATGTACTCTTAAAGAGAGGAAAAGTATTGTAATAAGCGGATTAGTAATCAACTGTGTAAAGTGAATAGAGAATTTAGGACATAAAAAAAGGGAGTCATTGACTCCCTTTTTTAGTTTTGTATTTTGCTATTACTTCAAGAAGTTAGCTTTCATTGGATTGTTTAAAGAATCCATTTCAAACTCAACTAATGGGAACGCAAACTCATTTGCTTGGAATTGAACAGTAGTTCTTGAATCACTGTTGTTTTCAACGCTAGTCCAAGATCCAACTCCCATAATTACCATTCTCATTTCAACAACTTCAGAAGTTTCTTCAGTTCTCTCGATTCTGATAACTTCATAAGTTCCTTTTGGAGAAGTTAATTCTCCCCAACCGTTAACTGCAAGAGATACAGAACCAGTTCTTGCCATTCTCATTGAATCAACAGATACTCCGTTTCCTAAATCTATAGAAAAAGGGATAGTGTTTATAGAAGAGAAATCATCAGAGAAGTTATCTCCATTAGTCATTGGATAGAAAATCAAAGACATTGGGTCTTGGAATCCTAAAGCAACTGGAATTGGAGATCCCATGTTAGCAGACATACCTAAAACCTCTACACCAGTTGCAGATGAGTTTAAGTACATGTGGCTCATTGGCTCTGTTTCAATAGCTAAGTTAGCATCTGTAAATACAGCAGCACTTGCAGTTGTTGAAGGGTCAATGAAAGTCATTGTATCAACATCATGCTCTACTAACCAATCAAAGTTCCAAGAAGCATTCTCACCAGCAGCCATATCAATAGAATCTTGTAAAAGAGTATCTTCTGATAAATAGATAATATCACCTACTGTAGGTGCGTTTGTTCCGTCAACTGTAATAGATACTGGAACCTCAGTAGTATCATCACCACCGTTTCCTGTTCCACCATTGTCCGTAGTGTCTTCTTCTTCTTCACTACATGCAGTGAACATTAAACCAGCTGAAAGCAAACCAACAGCAAATAATCTTTCTAATTTCATAGTTCTAATTTTAATAAGTACTTGTTACTAATAGTTATAAATAAACTCGTGGAGCAAAAATAGGCATTCGTCGTAAATAATGACATACTCATTATTGCTTCCTAAACTCGCTAATCAGTGGCAAGACGATTTTTTATGTCAAATGGTTGCCTCGGATTTGTAATTTAGTGCACAAATCAATCAAAATGGCTTTAATTAAAACGGTAAGAGGCTTTACTCCTCAAGTTTCAGAAGATGCTTATTTAGCAGAAAATGCTACGTTAATAGGTGATATCACTATGGGAAAAGAATGCAGTTTTTGGTTTAACTGCGTGGTGAGAGGTGATGTGAATGCTATTAAAATGGGTAACAGAGTAAATGTTCAAGATGGTGCTGTTGTTCACGGAACATTTGAAAGGGCTTCTACAGATATAGGTAATAATGTGAGTATTGGTCATAATGCATTGGTTCATGGATGTACGATCAAGGATAATGTTTTGATAGGTATGGGAGCTATCGTTATGGATAATGCAGTGATTGGAGAAAATAGCTTGATAGCAGCTGGAGCGGTTATACTGGCTAATACTGTTGTTGAACCTAACAGTGTTTATGCTGGCGTACCTGCAAAAAAAATAAAGACAATAAATCCTGAATTGCAAAAAGGGGAAGTGGAAAGGATAGCCGAGAACTACGTAAAGTATTCAAGCTGGTTTAAAGAGGATTAAGCTTTTAATCTTCTTTTAATTTCCTCTAATTTTTCTAGCTTTTTAGCGGTACGTGTATCCTTACTGGTTTGAGTAAAGTACTTGTGCTTCTTTAAAAATTTGACTTGAACGCCATCCCATTCATTTGGGTTTTTGATCTTTCCGTATTCTATCAGCTCTTGACACAATGAGTCTGAGATTTCATCAAAGTCATCTCTACCCAAGTAGTCTAAATCCGCATCACATAGAATTTCCTGATAGATATTCTTTGGGTTTTGAGGAATTGCTGTGGCTAATATCATGTCCTCAATAATATCCATTTGAGCATCTGTATAATCGTATCGAGGCAATAACTCTCGAGCCAATTCGACTCCTTGAGGTTCATTTTTCCAGTATTTTCTTAGGAATCCTGCATCGTGGAATAGAGCTGCAGTTTTGATTAGCATAACGCTTTCGTCATCCATTCCTTCAGAAATTGCAATTCTTTCAGAAGAACGAATTACATCTCTAGTATGATGAACACCATGATAATGTAAATTTCTTGGCAAGTCTTTTTCCAATCGGTTGATTAAGTGTTTTCTAACACGGTTGTAATTGAGCTTACTAAAAATATTAAAGTCTAATAATTCTTTGAACTTAATGTTTGGTCTTCTTCCTTGTCCATTTATTGAAAGTTCTTCCTTAATACCAGAAACAAAGTACATGTCAATCTCACCTTTGTTTTTAGCAGGAATCTTACCTCTGTAATCCAGTTGGAAATACTTGTTTACATATCTAAAAGTGGATCCAGAAATATTGATTTTTGTGGTCTCGGAAGATGACTCCATTCTAGCAGCGGTATTCACGGTATCACCCCAAATATCGTAAGCGAACTTTTTCTTCCCAACGACTCCAGCAATAACCTCACCGGTATGAATTCCAATTCTTAACTCCCAAGCTAGCTTACCTTCCGCAAGTCTTTCTTTTTTATGTTGAGCCATGAATTCCTGAATATCCATGGCGGCTAACACCATGTCAATCGGATTCGTTTTATTCCTTATCGGAACTCCTCCTGCTGCCATATATGCATCACCACTTGTTTTAATTTTCTCGACATTATACTTTTCCATAATGTCATCGAAAGCATTAAAACAGCGATCCAATTCATCTACTAGTTCTTGCGGTTCTAATCGTTCAGCAATTTTCGTAAAGCCTTTGAAATCACAGAACATCACCGTTGCCATTCTGTAATGACGAGGAGAAGCTTTTCCTTTAGTAATCAGTTCATCAGCTGTTTCCTGAGGAAGGATGTTCAAAAGAAGTTTCTCTGCCTTATGTTTTTCTTTTTCGATTAATTCTTTTTGAATTTCGATCTTTTTCTTTTGCTCTAATACTTTCTGCGTTCGAACATTAACCTGCTGTTCTAATAATCTTTTTTGAGCCTTTACCATTGCTAAACGACTAAAGTAGATTCCAAGGATTAAACCTAAAAGAATAATACCGGCAACGATTCTAAACCACCATGTGTCCCAAATAGGAGGAAGGATCGTGATTTTAACTTCTGCAAATTCTTTCCCCCAAACTCTATCACTGTTTGCAGCAGCTACTTTAAAAGTGTATTCACCAGCGTCTAGGTTGTTGAATGTGGCAAATTTTCTGTTTTTACCAAAAACCCAGTCTTCTTGTAGTCCTTCAAGTTTGTACTTATACCAATTGTCTTTTGGAGACGAGAAATGTAGTCCAACAAAATCAAAGGAAAGGTTGTTTTGATGGTGATTCAATTTTAACTCGTACTTCTCGATTTCATGCAATCTAGACTTGATGTGCTTGGTAAGATCAAGGTTTTCGTCTAGAATAGAAATCCCTGTAATGTTGATTTTAGGAACCAAGGTGTTGGAACGAATGTTAGCTGGGTTAAAGCTGTTAAAACCGTTAATACCTCCAAAGAATACTTCTCCATATTCATCAATATGATAAGCTCCGATATTGAACTCATCAGATTGTAAACCTGATTTTTCGGTAAAAATTCTAACTGAATTATCATCGGTGTTAATTTGAGAAAGACCCTTATTTGTACTTGCCCAAATATTTCCGAATCCGTCTAATACCAATCCATACACAACGTTGTTTGATAAACCTTGCTTTTCGGTTAAATGGTAAAATCGTTTTTCTTCAGGTACATATTTGTTAAGCCCCCCTCCATATGTAGCACACCAGATATTCCCATCCTTATCTTCGGTGATGCTTAGAACCATGTTGTGATTCAGTCCTTGTCGGTTTCCAGCACTGTAACTAAATACTTCAAAAGCATAAGAGCCATCATTTTTTTTGAAAATGCGATTTAATCCACCACCATCGGTTCCTATCCAAATGTTTCCCTTGCTGTCTTGATACACACAACGAACTACATCAAAAGACAAGGAGAAAGAATCTTTACTTGCTACAAAGTGTTCTTTAAGTTTAAGATGCTTATCAAGTAACCATAAACCTGCTTTTCCTCCTATCCAGAATTGACCTTCATTATCTTCCAAAATAGAGTAAGTAGATGTATTATACCCTTTGTCAAAATCTAGTTTTAATGATCGGATATAGTCTAATCTTCCTTCTTCAAATGAGAAAATTTTAAGCCCTTCATCATTTCCTCCTACCCATAAACGATCTCTGGAATCCATAAAAATATTAGAAACGTTTCCTTTAGGTATTTGAGAATCCTCAGAGGAGTAGGTTTTGAAAGAATTATTCCCTCTATTATATACACTAAGACCTCTTGTACTTCCTGCTAAAATGTAATTTCCACTTGTTTCAAATGTCCAAATGTTGTTGAATAACTGAGATTTACCTTTTTCTTTTTGATGCTTGTAAAGCTTGAATTGGGACTTGTTTTCATCAAACTTATTTAATCCACGATCTGTACCTATCCACAACGATCCGAAATCATCCAATAAGAAAGAAGATACTTTAGCCGGTTGTGCATCATAATTTGAAATTAATTCAGAGGCAATATTTTCAATGATCGTATCCTTTTGAAGGATGATAACTCTTGATAGACCATAACTGGTTCCGATCCAGAAGAAGTTATTGTGTCTATACAAAGAGGAAATATCGTTTGATTTCAGACCTGACCTTTCGTCTATTCTGGATATTAATCTCAAATGACTGTTAACCACAATTGCTTTGAATGCACCTTGGTTTGTAGCCAACCAAAGTTCATTTTCAAGAATACTTAAGGAGTTTATTATCAGGTTTTCAGCTTTTTTAGGGAAATGAATTTGACTAAGCGTATTGTTTTCCATTGTAAAGAGTGAACCATCACCAAGTATGATGATTTGCTCGTCAAAACTCACACATTGAAGAATTTGTGTTTTGATAAGTGGTTTGATGGTATCGATTATCGTTTGACTTGAGTCATTTAGCTCATTAATACGATAAAGACCTTTACTTCTTGTGCTAACCCACATCGTTCCATCTTTATCTTCCATTAAATGATTAATGGCTTGATCTTGGAACGTTTTGTTTTTATCGAATTGGATAAAGCTTTTCTTGGCATCATTGTAAACTGAAAGTCCGGCTTCTGTTGCAATCCAGATATTATTGTTTTTATCTGCTTTTACATGGTTAATGTAATTATCCGCAATAGAGTTTTCATCAAATGGATCTGGTTTGAAGACAGTAAATTTATATCCATCGAATTTATTCAATCCATCCTGAGTACCAATCCATAGATATCCTTTTTGATCTTGTTCCACACAATTCACGATGGTTTGAGATAAGCCATCACGGATATCGTATTTCTCAAAATTGATCCCTGACTGAGATAACAGCCAGAAATTTAGCGAGATAAAAAAGAAGCTTAACCAAACCTTCATATATCAAAAATAGCTTTTTGAGGCATACAACTCCATTTTTTCTATCTTCGATATATGACAGACAATCAAAGAAGTATTGCAGTTATAGGTGGAGGAAGTTGGGCAACAGCTATTGTAAAGATGCTGTGTAATAACTGTGACAAGGTTTCCTGGTGGATTCGTAACAAGCAGAACATAGATCATATCAAGCAATACAGACACAACAAGAACTATTTAAGTTCAGTTGAGTTTTCATTGGAACAATTGCATTTAAGCAATGATTTAAACGAGGTGATTGAAAATAATGATGTTTTAATTTTTGCTGTTCCTTCTGCTTTTTTACATGAAACATTATTGTCTCATAACATTGAAAGTCTAAAAGGAAAGCTAATTATATCGGCCATTAAAGGAATTATTCCTGAGACTAATCAAATTGCAGGGAAGTATTTTCATAAGACATATGATGTGCCTTATGAGGATTTCGGAATTATAAGTGGTCCTTGTCATGCTGAAGAAGTGGCTTTAGAAAGACTTTCATACTTAACTATTGCGAGTGGGATAGAGTCTGATGCTCAATTTATAGCAGAAAAGTTGGCCTGTAGATATATTTCAACGACTGTAAGTGACGATACGTTCGGGACAGAGAATTCTGCGGTTTTAAAGAATATATTCGCTTTAGCTAACGGAATATGTGATGGTTTAGGTTATGGAGATAATTTTAGTGCCGTATTAATTTCAAATGCAATTCAAGAAATCGAGCGTTTTGTTGATACCGCCAACCCAATTCATAGAGATGTGAAATCATCTGCCTATTTAGGGGATTTACTGGTAACAGCATATTCGCAGTTCTCAAGGAATAGAACTTTTGGTAAGATGATCGGTAAAGGGTATTCTGTGAAATCGGCACAAATTGAAATGAATATGATTGCCGAAGGGTATTATGCGGTAAAATGTATTCATATCACGAATAAAAAACACAAGGTAGATTTACCAATTACAGAAGCAGTCTATAGAATTCTTTATGAAGGTGTTTCACCATCAATAGAAATGAGACTATTAGCAGAAAGGCTAAGTTAAGAGGCTGTTTTACAAGTCAAGTTTAAAGCTTGAACTTTGGACATTGCTCGCTAAAAAGCTAGCTTTGTAATTCAATTAATTCTTATGTATAGAACACACAATTGTGGCGAATTACGCCTATCAAATAAAGGAGAGAAAGTAGTATTAAGTGGTTGGGTTCAAAAGATGCGTGATAAAGGCGCAATGGTTTGGATCGATTTACGTGATAGATACGGTATTACTCAGTTGATTATCAATGATGAGTCAGATAAAGCATTGTTTGAAAAGGCTAGAGAATTAGGAAGGGAGTTTGTTATTAAAGCTTCTGGAGAGGTAATCGAAAGAGAGTCTAAAAACCCAAATATTCCAACAGGAGAAGTTGAGATTTTATTATCAGATATAGAGATCTTAAATAAGGCTCAAACACCTCCGTTCACTATCGAAGATAACACCGATGGTGGTGATGAATTAAGGATGAAATATAGATATCTAGATATTAGAAGAAATCCTGTTAAGGAGAAGTTGATGCTAAGATCTAGAATAGCTAACGAGATTAGAAACTACCTAGATAATATCGATTTTATGGAGGTTGAAACTCCATATTTAATTAAATCTACTCCAGAGGGGGCAAGAGATTTTATTGTTCCTTCAAGAATGAATCCGGGACAAGCTTATGCTTTACCACAGTCTCCTCAAACATTTAAGCAGCTTTTAATGGTTGGTGGTATTGATAAGTACTATCAAATCGTAAAGTGTTTTAGAGATGAGGACTTAAGAGCAGATAGACAGCCAGAGTTTACTCAAATTGACTGCGAAATGTCTTTTGTGGAACAAGAGGATATCATGAATACTTTCGAAGGGCTTTATAAGCATCTTTTGAAGAAGTTTAAGGACGTAGACGTTGATCAATTTGAAAGAATGACATATGCTGACGCAATGCGTTTATATGGATCGGATAAGCCGGATCTTAGGTTTGATATGCAGTTCGTTGAATTGAATGACTTAGCTAAGGACAAAGGTTTTGTTGTGTTTGATTCTGCTGAATTATTGGTTGGAATTAACGCTGAAGGATGTGCTGAGTTCACAAGAAAGCAACTGGATAAATTAACGAAATACGTTCAGACTCCTCAAGTTGGAGCGAAAGGATTGGTATACGTGAAGTGCAATGAAGATGGATCGTTTAAGTCTTCAGTGGATAAATTCTTCGATCAAGATGCGTTGAAAGCTTGGGCTGAAAAGTTCAATGCTAAGGCAGGGGATTTAATTTTGATTTTGGCTGGTGAAAAAGACAAAACAAGAAAACAATTGAATGATCTAAGATTACATATTGCAGATTTATTAGAGCTTAAGAAGCCTGATTTATTTAAGCCTTTATGGGTAGTTGATTTCCCTCTTTTAGAATGGGATGAAGAAACAGAAAGATATCATGCAATGCACCATCCGTTTACATCTGTTCAAGAACAAGATGTTGAATTAATGAAGACGAACCCAGGAGAAGTAAGAGCGAAAGCTTACGATATGGTTATCAACGGAGTTGAAGTTGGCGGAGGTTCAATCAGAATTCATGATAGAGAATTACAGAAGAGAATGTTCGAATTACTAGGTTTCTCTGATGAAGAAGCTCAAGAGCAATTCGGATTCTTAATGAACGCTTTCGAATATGGTGCACCACCACATGGAGGAGCAGCATTTGGATTTGATAGAACGTGTTCCATTTTTGCAGGTACAGATAGTATTAGAGATTTCATCGCTTTCCCTAAGAACAATTCAGGAAGAGACGTCATGATTGATGCTCCTGCTCCAATGCAAGATGATCTTTTAGAAGAGTTAAGTTTAGCAAATACACACTCTGCAGAAATAACAGAATAATATGAAAAAGATAATGTATTTATTTGGGCTTAGCTTACTACTGGTAGCTTGTTCAGAAGGAGAAAAAGAAACGGAAAAGGTTGGGTTTAGCATTAAAGGAAAAATTAGTAATCCTTTTGGAGAGCAGGTAATTGTTAAGATGTCAGACGAAGTTTCGGATACCTTATTAATTAATGAGAAAGGTGAAGTTTCATACACGAATGTAATTGCTGAACCAAGTCAGATTATTTTAGTTCACGGTGATGGATTCATTCCAGTATATGTCGAGAACGACTTTGATTTAAGCTTTGCAGTTGATGCAATGAACTTTAAAAACTCGGTTGTCTTTTCTGGAAAAGGAGCTGGTGCAAACAACTTTATGGTTGATTATGCTAAACTAGATGGTTCATTAAGAGAAGGTCTAAGAACCACTTTCGCTTTGCCAACTGCTGAGTTTACAGCTGCTGTTGAAAAGCAGACTAAAGATAAAATGGCATTGTTGGACAAGAACGTGGATAAATCAAAGCTAGCTGAGTTTTATGAGTTTAGTAAGAGAGATATTGAATTTGATGGTGCTTACATGAAGTATGTGTATCCTCAATACTTCTTTCAGTTAACGAGACAAACTCCTGCTGTAGATAGCTCATATTATGTGTTTATGGATGCATTGGATATGAAGAACCAAGCAAATGCTAAGAGTAGAAACTTTATCAACTTAGCTACTTCAATGATTCATAAGGAAAGTATTACTCACGAGTTAAAGGATACGAATTTGCTTGCTGCATATGAGTACACGAAGTTTAATTTCGAAGGAGATATTAGAGACGCTTTATTAGGAGAGTTTGTTTATGGTTTAATTAACGCTGATCCTTATGCAGATAAAACGGAGAATGTTTATCAAGACTACAAGAGCTTAGTTCAAAAGAATGATGACTTTGATATTGTAGAGAAAGCGTATCAAACAGCAGCTTCTCTTAAGCCAGGAGGATTGGCTCCAGACTTTACGTTTGAAAATGAAAGCGGGGAAATGGTTTCTTTAAGTAGTTTCAAAGGTAAGATGGTTTACATCGATGCTTGGGCTACTTGGTGTGGACCTTGTATCAGAGAAATACCAGCATTGAAATCATTTATCGAAGGAAATAAAAGTGACGATGTAGTATATATGCAAGTTTCTGTTGATCAGACAAAAGATAAGCAAAAATGGTTGTCGATGGTTGCTCAGAACGAAGTGGATGCGATTCAATTATTCACCGGAACAGATGATAAAGGATTCGGAAAAGAGTACATGATCAAAAGTATTCCTCGTTTTATCTTAATTGATAAAGATGGAAAAATCATCAGTGCTAATGCACCAAGACCATCAGACGTTGATGGATTGAAAGCATTGATGAATATCTAAGATATTTATTAGTGGATTTTAAGAAGGGTAGTCTTTAAAGACTGCCCTTTTTTTGTGACTTCAGAAGTGTTCATATACCTACGAAGGCCTATGTAATTCTTACATTTAAAAAGAATCATGGAAAGTAATAAGCATAAAAAAATCCCACCGATTAAGGTGGGATTTTAAAAGTTATAGATGAATAGTATACTATTCAGGTTTCAATTCGAAAGTTTCCATGAACTTAGTAGTGAAATCACCTTCGATGAATTTTTCATGGTGCATTAATTGTAAATGGAATGGAATCGTAGTTTTTACACCTTCGATAACATATTCGCTTAAAGCTCTTTCCATTTTAGCAATTGCCTCTTCTCTTGTTTGTGCAACGGTGATTAATTTACCAACCATTGAATCATAGAAAGGAGGAATCATATATCCTGAGTAAACATGCGTGTCAATTCTAATACCGTGTCCTCCTGGAGAATGATAATCAGTTATCCTTCCTGGAGAGGGAGTAAAGTCTTTGAATGGGTCCTCAGCATTAATTCTACACTGAATAGCATGTAGTTTAGGCTCATAGTTAGTTCCAGAAATATGCTCACCAGAAGCTACTTTTATTTGCTCTCTAACTAGGTCATAATTAATTACTTCTTCCGTAATTGTATGCTCTACTTGAATACGAGTGTTCATTTCCATGAAGTAGAAATTTCTATGCTTATCTACTAGGAATTCAACTGTACCAACACCTTCATAATCAACGGCAGCAGCAGCTTTAATTGCAGCGTCTCCCATTTCTTTACGAAGTTTCTTAGTCATAAATGGAGAAGGAGTTTCCTCAACCAATTTTTGATGTCTTCTCTGGATAGAACAATCTCTTTCAGATAAGTGACAGTAGTTTCCATGCTGATCACCAACAATTTGAATTTCGATATGTCTAGGGTCTTCAATGAACTTCTCCATGTACATACCATCGTTTCCGAAAGCAGCACCAGCCTCTCTTTGAGCAGACTCTAATTGTTCTTTGATATCCTCTTCTTTCCATACCACTCTCATTCCTTTACCACCACCACCGGCAGTTGCTTTAAGAATTACAGGGTATCCAACTTCAATTGCTTGTTTTTTAGCTTCAGCAGCACTTTTAATGATTCCTTTAGAACCTGGGATACATGGTACACCAGCTTTGATCATTGTTGCTTTAGCAGAAGCTTTATCTCCCATACCTTCAATTTGCTCTGGAGTAGCACCAATAAATTTGATACCATTTTCAGAACAAATTCTAGAGAACTTAGCGTTCTCAGAAAGGAAACCATAGCCAGGATGTATTGCTTCAGCGTTTGTTGTTTCAGCTGCAGCAATAATTGCAGGGATATGTAAGTATGATTGAGCACTAGCTGCAGGTCCGATACAAACGGCCTCATCAGCAAAACGAACATGTAAGCTGTCTTTATCTGCAGTAGAGTATACTGCAACAGTTTTAATGCCCATTTCTTTGCAAGTACGAATCACACGAAGAGCAATCTCTCCGCGATTCGCGATTAATATTTTATTGAACATAGGTTATGTTTTAGCTTGGATCTACCAAGAATAAAGGTTGGTCGTATTCTACTGGAGTAGAATCATCAACTAATACTTTAACGATTTTACCTGAAACTTCAGATTCAATTTCGTTGAATAATTTCATTGCTTCAATTACACATGTAACATCACCTGGTTTCACTGTGTCACCAACATTCATAAACACATCTTTGTCTGGAGATGGTTTTCTATAGAAAGTACCAATCATTGGAGACTTAATAGTGATGTATTTAGAATCATCATCAGTTGGAGCCGCTGCTTCAACCGGAGCTGCTGCTGGAGCTGCTGCTGCTGGAGCTGCTGCTACTGGAGCTGGAGCAGCTGGAGCTGCTGCCACTGGAGCTGCTTGAATGATTGTTGGTTGAACAGCTTGTTCACCCTGTGTCTTGATTGTTAATTTGAAACCTTTAGTTTCTAGTTCTACCTCGGTAACCCCTTGTTTTGCAACAAATTTGATTAAGTTTTGTATTTCTTTAACGTCCATAACTAGGTTTGATTAAGTTATTATTTTTAGTAGGCCCACTTTAAATAAACGGCACCCCATGTAAATCCACCACCAAAGGCAGCAAGTACAATATTATCTCCTTTTTTCAATTTATCTTCCCATTCCCATAAACAAAGAGGAATAGTTCCAGCTGTAGTGTTTCCAAATTTTTGGATGTTCACCATAACTTTATCTTCATCTAATCCCATTCTATTAGCTGTAGCACTTATGATTCTAAGATTCGCTTGATGCGGAACCAACCATGCAACATCATCAGATGTTAGATTATTTCTTTCCATTATTTCAGCTGCAGCTCCAGCCATATTTTCTACTGCCCATTTAAACACGTGCTTTCCGTCTTGGAAAACATAGTGCTCACGGTTAGTAACAGTTTCAATAGACGGAGGGTTTAAAGAACCTCCAGCTTTTTGGTGTAAATAATTTCTACCAATACCGTCACTTTTAAGAACAGAATCCATTACACCGTTCTCTTCTTCAGTAGGCTCAAGCATTACTGCTCCTGCACCATCTCCAAAAATGATACATGTTGCTCTGTCTGTGTAGTCAATAATTCTTGACATTGCATCAGCTCCAACAACGATTACTTTTTTATGAGAACCTGATTCAACAAATTTAGAACCAGTTGCTAATGCGTATATGAAACCAGAACAAGCTGCATTTACATCATAGCCAAAAGCATTCTTAATTCCTGCTTTATCAGCAATGATATTTGCAGTAGCTGGAAATGGCATATCTGGAGTAACAGTACCACAGATTAACATATCCACCTCTTCAGGTTTTGTGTTTGTTTTTTCAAGCAATAATTTAACAGCTTCAACTCCCATGTCAGAAGTGGCCTTGTCCTTATCCTCTAAAATTCTTCTTTCCTTGATCCCTGTTCTAGTAGTGATCCACTCATCGTTGGTGTCTACCATCTTTTCTAGACGTTTATTGTCTAGAATTCCGTCTGGCACATAACCAGCAACACCTGTGATAGCCGCTCTAATTTTTCCCATTTAGCTTACTGCTTCAATTAATTTTTTTGATAACTCAGCTTTTGCTACATCGTTGGCATGTTTTATCATATTCAATATTGCAATATCATTTGATATACCGTGTCCAATAATAGCATTTGAGTTAATCCCTAAAATAGGTGTTCCTCCGTAATTTTCGTAATTAAATTTAGAGAAATAATCATCTAATAATCCACGTTTTGCCATCATCGCATAGATAGATTCAGCCATTTTAAGTAAAATGTTACCGCTAAAACCATCACATACAACAACATCAACATCTGGAGAAAAGACATCTCTACCCTCTACATTACCAATGAAATTAAAATCAGTGGTATCTTTCATTAACTGATACGTTGCTTGAGTCAATATGCTACCTTTCTCTTCTTCTTCACCTAAGTTTAATAGTCCAACCTTTGGGTTGTCCATTTGATAAACATGTTCAGCGTAAGTAGAACCTAGAATGGCATATTGATACAGAACGTCAGGTTTACAATCAGGATTAGAACCTACATCAAGTAGAATCGTGAATTTTCCATTTTCTTTTGGAAAAGCTGAAGTAATGCAAGGACGAATAATTCCTGGAATAGATTTTACCGTGTACATAGATCCTACAAGCATAGCACCTGTATTTCCTGCACTGGCAAAAGCATCAATCTCGTTTGCGGCTAAAAGTTTAAACCCTTTAGCGATTGATGAATTTGGCTTTTTCACAAAAGCTTTGGTAGGGTGTTCGCCCATACCAATAACATCATCAGCATGTGATATAATAAAAGAGGAAGGGGATTCCCCTTCCTTTTTTAATTCGTTTGCGATAATATCTTGATCACCAATTAAGATAAGGTCTAAATCATCACCAAGTTCTTTCTTGGCAAGAATAGCACCTTTTATTGTTAGAGTAGGAGCAAAGTCACCACCCATTATATCAATACCTATTCGCATAAAAGCTGGTATTTGAAAAGTACACTTAAGTGTATACTCTTTCTTAGATTAAAACGTCTTTCTCAGCAACAACCTTTCCTTTGTAGTATAATTTACCTTCGTGCCAGTGAGCTCTATGGTATAAGTGTGGTTGTCCTGTTGTAGGGCAAATTGCTACAGTTGGCGCAGTAGCTTTGTAATGAGTCCTTCTCTTGTCTCTTCTCGTTTTCGAAATCTTTCGTTTAGGATGTGCCATTTATTCTATTTTTTATTTAATAACTCTTTTAAATCGTTCCATCGATCATCAACTTCTTCTTCTTGATCGTCAGAACTTATCTCATAAAGTGCCTCTATCGCCTCTTGGTTACAATCGTCTTCCGATTCATGAACTTTTTTAAGAGGTAATTTTGTCACAATTAATTCAAAAATAATATTATCCAAGGGTATTTGATAAGCGTCCACTGCTAGTAAAACAATGCTTTCATCATCATTCTTAAGCTGGTCGTTATCAAACTTAACATAAACGTTATCCTCACTATTAATGTGAAGAGTCATATCGTCTCCGCATCTATCGCAATTAGTATCAAGTCCCGCGTCAAATTGTAAATCCAGACTCAAAAGGTTTGCTTTTTTATCTAGTACAACATTCAGCTTTCCTTTGCCACCGTTGATGTTAAATTCCTCAAATGTTTTAAAGAACGCGTCTTCTAACTCATACTGAAAATCGTGAATTCCGTCCTTTAACCCACTGAATTTCAAATCGTAAAATCCCTTCTTTTTCATCGACTTACAGTATTTCGAGCCTGCAAAGATAGTAATTAATCAGGATATAAACAATTATCTGTTCATAGCTGCTTTTTTACTCCTTCTCTCTGGCTGTGATTTAAGTATGTTTTCGCTCGCTTCAAGGTGTAAACCTCTTGTTCTCAAAATGCTTAAAGCGTTAAATAGTGCTTGATTGAACGAAGTGTTTGATGCTTTTCCTTTTCCTGCAATGTCAAAAGCGGTACCGTGATCAGGAGACGTTCTGATAAAGTCTAAACCTGACGTGAAATTAGTCCCTTCTCCAAAAGAGATTGATTTAAATGGAATCAAACCTTGATCATGATACATCGCTAAAACGCAGTCAAAGTCTTTTTGCATGTTGTTTCCAAAAAAGCCATCTGCTGGAAATGGACCAAAAACTGTGTTACCTTTTTCTTTTAGTTCATTTATAACGGGCAGGATAATTTCTTGATCTTCTTTACCTAATAAACCATTGTCTCCTGCATGAGGATTTATTCCTAACACAGCAATTTTTGGTTTTCTAACGGCAAAATCTTGTTGCATTACTTTACTTAAAGCAAGAATCTTTCTACTTAGGTCTTCTTTATTTAGACTCGCGCTTGCTTCCGATAAAGGAATGTGTCCAGAGTACATGGCAATTCTTAAGTTTTTATGCATCATCAACATCAAACCTGTATTTGATGGATCTAGTGCGTTTAAGAATTCTGTATGACCCGGGTATTGGAAACCATCGCCTTGAATATTGCTTTTATCAATAGGCGCCGTTACCAAAGCGTCGATTTCTTTTTTCTTCAAATAGGCTCCAGCGGTCAATAAAGCATCTTTTGCATTTTGACCACTCTCTTGTGTTGGTTCACCAAAACTCACATTTTGGTTATCGTTACAATTGTAAAAGTAGATTTTTCCAGGTCTCAGGTTATTAATGTCCTGAACAACTTGGTATTGAAAGTCATTCTGCCCTAGTTGCTTTTTAACTTCTTTGAAAACTGCAGCAGGACCGAATATCACAGGAGTTAAAATGTCTAAGACTTCCTTGTTACTCAGACTCTCTATGATTAATTCTGGGCCAACACCATTAGTGTCTCCACATGTTATTCCAATGATTGGTAAAGACATATTAAGCTAAATTTGAGATGAAGTCATGAACTAATCTTACTCCAGAACCAGTAGCTCCATTTCCTCTGTAGTTATCTTTTTTATTGATATATGCCGTAGCAGCAATATCAAAATGTAACCAAGGGTAATCTGTAAAATGTTCTAAAAATTTACCTGCTGTAATAGCTCCTCCTGTTGGTCCTCCCAAGTTAGTAATGTCAGCAATCGTAGATTTGATTTGCTCACCATACTCATCCCACATTGGAAACTCAACAAGTCTTTCGTAACAGTTATAACCTGACTTTTCAAAAGCTTTTTTAGTCTTGTCATTTGCACTTCCCATGTAAACGATACCTTCTTGTCCAATTGCTCTATAAGCAGCACCTGTTAAAGTAGCAAAGTCCATAACTAACATTGGATCATATTTTTGAGCGTATGCTAATGCATCAGCTAAAATCATTCTTCCTTCAGCATCTGTATTGATTACTTCTACTGTTTTACCACTAAACATTGTAATAACATCACCAGAAACATATTCGATTCCGTTAATACGGTTTTCTGTAGATGGGATTAAAGCGATAACATGTTGAGGAACTTTATTAGCAGCAAGAGCTTTCATAGCTCCTATAACAGCAGCTGCTCCACCCATGTCAGCTTTCATTCCTGTCATGAATTCACCTGTCTTAATGTTTGCTCCACCTGTATCGTAAACAACTCCTTTACCAACTAATACAATTGGCTTTTCGTTTTTAGCGTTTTTAGGCTTCCATTCAAGAATGTTAAATGTTGGAGGGTTAGTAGCACCTCTGTTAACTGCTAATAATCCACCCATTTTTAACGACTCGATCTTTTTCTTATTGAAAACGTCAACTTTGATTCCGTCTTTGCTAAGCTTCTCTACTTCTTTTGATAACTGCTCAGCAGTTAAGAAGTTAACAGGTTCGTTTACTAGGTCTTTAGCAACAAAAACACCTTCAATTAAGTTAGCGATAGCTTTTACTTCATTACTTGAAAGCTTAGTAATCGCTTTCACTTTCGTGAACTTATTTTGTTTCTTATCAGCATCTGAAAAATACTTTAAGAACTGGTATGAGCTCATTAATAATCCTTCAATAAGTGCACTTGCATTTTTTGCTGTAAGACTATTTAAATCCAATTGCAGCTCTTCAATTTTCAATCCGTTTACT
The DNA here is from genome assembly GCA_965661855.1 of Flavobacteriales bacterium. GTDB lineage: Bacteria > Bacteroidota > Bacteroidia > Flavobacteriales_C > CBFIFL01 > CBFIFL01. The sequence continues at coordinate 447 of CBFIFL010000051.1, read as the reverse complement.
TGGTTGAAAATAGTATTACCTAATTTTCTGTATGCTTCCAGTGTTTTATATTCTACATCAGCTTTTTTAATGTTAGCTGAGAAGATATGTCTAGAAACTAAATTCAATGATTTAAAATCACCCTCTTCTAGTTTTAACAAGTAAGCTTGTTGTTCAGAAGTAAGCGCATCATTTTTTAATTGATTTGCCTTTGGTGAGATGAATAATGTTGATTTTTTATTGTTTGCTTTTTTAGCTATTGATATGTTAATCATGACTTTTATTTTATGGATTGCAAATATACAAAATAGCGAGCAGGGCGTCTAGCGGAGCTCTCATTGAATATTCTTATCTTTAGTAATTCATGCGCAGCTATTTTCTTAAAATATTTCTTCTTGTAACTATTGTGTTTTCAGCATTTAGCTTGAAAGCAACTCATAATAGGGCAGGGGAAATTATCTATGAGCG
>CBFIFL010000050.1:0-20676 GCA_965661855.1 Flavobacteriales bacterium | reverse complement strand
GTGGGCCCACCTGGGCTCGAACCAGGGACTTTCTGATTATGAGTCAGATACTCTAACCAGCTGAGTTATAGGCCCAATTTAAAATTGTTAACACAACTTTAAATTTATTGGATTGCAAATGTATCTTTTACTTCGCTTTTTTGCAAACTATTTATGACATTTAAAACTATGAAGAACATCATATTTGACCTGGGAGGGGTGATTATCAATATTGACTATTTCAAGACGGAACAAATGTTTGTTGATAATGGCATTGCTAATTTTGGTGAGCTGTTCTCGCAAATGAAACAGTCTGATCTTTTTGATCGCTTGGAAACAGGTAAGATTGGTGAACTTGATTTTTACAATGAGTTAAGATCGGTAGCTGAATCTGATATCTCTGATGGGGTAATTAAGGATTGTTGGAATGCAATGTTGTTGGATATTCCTAAAGAACGATTAGATCTCTTATCCAAGTTAAAAGAGGAGGGGTACAGGATTTTCTTGTTTTCAAACACGAATATCATTCACCTGGTAGCTTTTAATCAAATAGCGAAGGAACAACATGGTTTGGAGAATTTAGATGGTTTCTTTGAAACGGCTTACTATTCTCATGAGTTCGGAAGAAGAAAGCCTCATGCAGAGTCTTTTCAAGCTATTCTGGATAAAGAGTCTTTAAAACCTGAGGATACATTGTTTATTGATGATACAATGATGCATGTGGAAGGCGCAAGAAAGACAGGTATGCTGGCTCACTTTTTAACTGGTGGAGAAGCTATTACAGATCTAGATTTCACTTCTTTTTGGAAGTAAAGTACTGATGGTACTTGTCTAATTTCGGTTGTATAATTCTAGTGCAGTACATGGCTTCTTTATTGTTGTTGTAATAGTTTTGATGATCTTCTCCTGCAATATAAAATGGAGCTAATGGCTCTACTGTTGTTACAATCGGACTGCTGTATATTTTTTTGTCGTTCAGTTGTTGAATAACTTGCTTAGCTAGTGTTTCTTGTTCTGCTGAAGTTGGAAAGATGCTTGATCGGTATTGTGATCCGTGATCATATCCTTGTTTGTTCAATGTAGTTGGATCATGGGTTAAAAAGAAGATTTCCAATAACTGTGCAAAGCTAAGTTTGTTGCTGTCCCAAACTATTTCAGCAACTTCCGCGTGTCCGGTTGTGTCTGCACAAACTTCACGATATGCAGGGTTTTTAATGTGTCCGCCCATGTAACCTACTTTAGCTGTTTTAACCGCTGGGTTTTCCAAAAAGACTGCCTCTGTGCACCAAAAGCATCCTGCTCCTAAATAAACGGTATCTAATTTTTCTTCGATCATCTTACTTTTTTTTTTGAAGTCCAGCGATGCTGAATTTACACAATATCTAAGTCCTGTTGGTGCTGGTCCGTCATCAAATGAATGTCCTAAATGAGCATCACATTGATTACACAGTATCTCATCTCTAATCCAGCCATGAGAAGTGTCTCTAATAGTTTTAACCGCTTTGGCATCGAATTGTTCATAGAAGGAAGGCCAACCCGTTCCGGAAGTGAATTTGTGCTCTGATTTGAAAAGCTTGGTCTGACAAACAACACAGCTGTAAACGCCTTCTTTTTTATTGTCCCAGTATTCGCCAGTAAATGCTGGTTCGGTGGCTTTGTTTTGAGTGATGTTATAGGCATTCTCACCGATACGTTTTTTCAATTCGTTCGGACTCTCAGGTTTCTGAGCTGAGCATGATATAATCGAGAATAGAAAGAATGTGTATACCAGTAACTTCATAGCCTTTTTTCTAAAAGATATGGGATTAACCATTGAAATATTGTAATGTTTATGACAGTGGTTCTTTTAGGGTTTAGTGATTAGGGTTTAGGTTGTGTGTGAAAAAAACAAGCATAAAAAAAGTGCTTAATTATTATGAGCATCACACCCTAATAATTAAGCACCTATATCTTTAGTAGGTCTAAAACTAATCCCTAGCCACTAATCACTACTCACTAAATCCTAGAATTCAGCATTCTGAGGCGTTCTAGGGAAAGGTATAACGTCTCTAATGTTACCCATTCCTGTAGCGAACTGTACCAATCTTTCAAATCCTAATCCGAATCCTGAATGAGGAACCGTTCCAAATTTTCTTGTTTCCAAGTACCACCACATTTCATCTTCTTCGATATCGAATCTCTTCATTGCTTCAACAAGCATATCGTATCTTTCTTCTCTTTGAGATCCTCCAACTAATTCACCGATACCAGGAACTAAAACATCCATTGCAGCAACCGTTTTACCATCGTCATTCATTCTCATGTAGAATGCTTTGATTTCAGCAGGGTAGTCTGTTAAGATAACTGGCTTTTTGAAATGCTTTTCAACTAAATATCTTTCGTGCTCTGATTGTAAATCAGTTCCGAATCCTTCAACTAAGTATTTAAACTTCTTCTTCTTTTGAGGTTTTGAATTCATTAAAATTTGAATTGCTTCCGTGTAAGTCAATCTTTCGAAATCATTATTGGTAACAAATTCTAATTTTTCAATCAATCCCCACTCACTTCTTTCCACTTGTGGTTTTCCTTGCTCTTCCTTATCGAATCTGTCGTTAAGAAAAGCCATGTCATCTTTACAGTTTTCTAAAACGTAAGTCAAACAGTATTTGATGAACTCTTCTGTTAAGTCCATGTTGTCTTTCAAATCATTGAAAGCAACCTCTGGCTCAATCATCCAAAATTCAGCAAGGTGACGAGAAGTGTTTGAGTTCTCAGCTCTAAATGTAGGTCCGAAAGTATATACTTTACCTAAACCTAAAGCACCTAACTCAGCTTCAAGCTGACCCGATACCGTTAAGTTCGTTTCCTTACCAAAGAAATCTTCTTTGTAGTTAACCGAACCATCTTCATTTAAACTTGGATTCTTAGCATCAAACGTGGTAACCTTAAAAGTTTCACCAGCACCTTCTGCATCAGAAGCAGTGATGATAGGAGTATGCATGATGTAAAATCCTTTATCGTTAAAGAATTTATGTACTGCATGAGACAACGCGTGTCTAACTCTATAAACTGCAGAGAAAGTATTTGTACGAGGTCTTAAGTGAGCAATTTCTCTTAAGAATTCCATTGAATGCTTTTTAGGTTGAAGAGGGTATTCGTTTACATCAGCTTCTCCTAAAACTTCAATTTCATTTCCTTGAATTTCTCTGTTTTGTCCTTTTCCTTGAGATTCAACAAGTGTACCTATAATAGATACAGAAGCACCTACAGTTAACTTTTTGATGATTTCTTCATCCGTGTTATCTGTATCCACTACTACCTGAATAGTATTTATCGTACTACCATCATTAAGAATTAAGAATCGATTACTTCTAAAGTGACGTACCCATCCTTTTACACATACTTGCTGATTCACCTCTGAACTATTCAGTAAATCAACTATCTCCGTTCTTCTTAAAGTAGCAGTTGCTTCCATGTTAAATTGTTTTTTGCAAAAAAACGGAATTATACGATTACTTCATACTAAAGCATGCAAACAATCAAAGTCGATCATTGTTAATATTCGTAAATTCGCATCATTCTTATTAGATATGATTACAAAAGAAAAAGTATTAGAAGCATTAAGTAGTGTTCACGAACCAGACTTAAAGAAGGATATAGTTAGCCTAAACTTAATTGAAGGTTTAACGATCAAGGAAAATGAAATAGCTTTTATTGTTAAAGTTTCTAATCCAGCGATGCATAGTCGTAAGAAAATGGAAGAAGCTTGTGAGTTTGCTATCGAAAGATTTATCGGTAAAGACATCAAGGTAAAAGTTACTGTAGTTGGAATGCCAAAGGATAGAGATCCAGAGCATAGAAAAGTTTTACCTGGTGTGAAGAATATCATTGCAGTTGCTTCTGGTAAAGGAGGAGTTGGAAAATCTACGATTACATCTAACCTGGCTGTTGGTTTAGCTAAGAAAGGATATAAAGTAGGTTTAATTGATGCCGATATTCACGGACCTTCTATGCCTATCATGTTTGATGTGGATACATTAAAGCCAAGATTGGTTAAAATAGATGGTGAAGAGAAAATAGAGCCAATTGAATCACATGGTGTGAAATTGTTATCTATCGGTTTCTTTGCTGACACTTCTCAAGCAATTGTTTGGAGAGGGGCTATGGCGTCAAAGGCTTTAGGTCAATTATTCAACGATGCACATTGGGGAGAGTTAGATTACATGCTAATCGATTTGCCTCCTGGAACATCTGATATTCATTTGACATTGGTACAATCGGTTCCGGTAACAGGAGCGGTAATTGTAACTACTCCACAGCAAATTGCTTTAGCAGATGCTCAAAAAGGAGTAGGAATGTTCAAATTGCCAAATATCAATGTACCAGTTTTAGGATTGGTTGAGAACATGGCTTATTTCACTCCAGCTGAATTACCAGATAACAAATATTACATCTTCGGAAAAGATGGAGGTGTTAATTTATCTGCTCAATTGGATGTTAAGTTATTGGGACAAATTCCTATCGTTCAATCGATTTGTGAAGCAGGTGATGTTGGAAGACCAGCGATTTTACAAGAAGATACTCCGCAAAGAGTGCAGTTAGATAACATGGTTGAGAACTTTGTGATGCAAGTTGAGATTCGTAACAAAACGAAAGAACCAACGAAAACTGTCAAAGTAATGTAATTTGTGTAACTTGTAATCATTCTAAATAATGATGGTAGAAGAAATATTACAAAAAGTAGAAAAGTCACTGGATTCAATTCGTCCGTATTTACAAGATGATGGTGGTGATGTTGAGGTTGTTAGTTTGACAGAAGACATGAAGTTAACGGTTGAATTCGTTGGAGCATGCTCTTCATGTAACATGAGTAATATGACTTTTAAAGCTGGAATTGAGGAAGCAATCAAAAGAGATGTTCCTGAAATCACAGAAGTTATTCCTGCGAATGCAGCTGAAATGGTTAAGTAAAAAGATTGATTATTATAAAATGAGGCTCCCGTTGGGAGCCTTTTTTGTTTGTGGTGGGGTTTTCTCATCATTAGTTATTTTCTTATCAAAACGGAATTGGTAGGCGCTACCCTTGCGGTCGCCCGTTACAAAACCTAAACTATCCTAAAAAATGAATCTTCGATTGAAGAAAAAAGCCAAGTAGTTTATCATTAAAAAAATAATAGATTATATCTTTTCTATAACGGGCGACCGCAAGGGTAGCCCCTACCAGGTTTAGGTTGTATTAAAACACCACCAACAAATACACTGAAATAACCAGAGCACAAACCACATTCAAAAGCATACCAACTCGGGCCATTCCTTTTGAACTGATTTCGCCACTGCCAAATACAATCGTGTTTGGAGGAGTAGCAACCGGAAGCATAAATGCACAGCTCGCAGAAAGAGTGATGGCTAATAGAGCTTGAGATGCATTCCAATCAAACATTTGAACCAAAGGAAGAAGGATTGGGAGCATTAACTGCGTGGAGGCTGTGTTAGACGTGATTTCTGTAAAGAAGGTCATGAACAGACATAAAAACACAATGATTAACCAAGACGGGAAGTTGGATAAAAACTGAAGCTGTTGAGCTATTAGCTCTCCTAATCCGCTTACTTGAATTCCTTTTGCTAAAGCGAATCCACCACCGAAAAGAAGTAGAACATCCATAGGTATTCTCTCGAATTCTTTCCATGAAATAAGTTTCTCTTTCTTGTTAGATGAAGGAAGAAAGTAAAGGGATATAGCTAAGAAGATCGCAATTGTACCATCTTTTACTCCGCTATCAAAAATGTAAGGTCTTGTTATCCAAAGAAGAATACCAGTTAAGAATATACCGGCAATCATTTTCTCTTCTTTTTTGATTTTCCCCAGTGCTTTTAAGCTATTCTTAACAGATTCCAATTCGATACTTTGTTGAGAAGCTTTGAAATAGCGTCTTTTTAAAATCAAGAAGGTGATGAGGAAAAGGATAATCGCTAAAGGTGATATTTGAATAAACCAAGTCAGAAAATCAAAACCTGTTTGCTCTGTGAAGTTGTTTTCAAAAAACTCAGAAAAATATAAATTGGGAGCCGTTCCAATTAAAGTGGCCATTCCACCAATGTTAGCCGCGTATGCTAATCCTAACAATACCGCCTCACCGAAAGCTTTCTTGTTCTCTATTTTTATCTCTTTTATGATGGCTAAAGTAGCAGGCAAAAGCATGATGACCGTTGTGGTATTCAGAATAAACATGGATAGCACAAAACTGGAAAGCATGAAGCCAAATAATAGCTTGGCTGGAGTCTTACCCATTGCCAGAATTATATTCAAGGCTATTCGTTTGTGCAGATTCCATTTCTCCATAGCAAAGGCCATAATGAATCCTCCAATGAAAAGAAATATGATAGGATTCATGTAAAGAGAACTGACCTCTTTCATGTTTAGAATTCCGGCAACAGGGAATAATATCAAAGGGAAAAGAGCCGTTATGGAAAGTTTTACGGCTTCAGTAACCCACCAAGTAGCCATTAATACAGTGATTCCAGCAGTTCTTGCTATGGTTTCATCAACTTTTCCTTGGAGAAGAAAGTAGGTGATGATGGCTAGGATGATACCGGTTAGTTGTTTGATTTTAGGCTTGTTCATTTTAGTAGGGGCTACCCTTGCGGTCGCCCATTTATGGTTTGCTTCTTTTTTGTTTTCGTGCGACCGCAAGGGTAGCCCCTACCAAGTTCTTTAAAATTATCAAATTACCAAATCAGCAAATTTTCAAATTAAAGCGAAACCATCTGCTTTCTCACCTCCCATCCAATGATTCCATTACAAACAGAGACATTAAATGAATGCTTACTACCCGTCATCGGAATTTCAACACAATGATCACATAATTGAAGTAATTCCAGTTTGACACCTTTTACTTCATTTCCAAGGATGTAAACAATCTTTTCGAAATTATGCTGATTAAGGTCTCTTAAATCGATGGACTGATTAGTCTGCTCAATGCCTAAAACGGTATAACCTTCTTCTTTTAAACGAGTGATTTCTTCTAAAATAGCCTCGTCTGAAAAGTGCTCGTGATCAACTGTTCTTTCAGCACCTAAAGCAGTTTTTGTAATGTCTTTGTTAGGTGGAGTAGGCGAAACACCTGTAGTAATCACTTTTGAAAACGTAAATCCATCTGTGGTTCTAAAAACAGAACCAACATTATGCGAACTTCTTAAGTTGTCTAGCACAACAATAACCGGCAGTTTATCCAATCCAGAATACTCTTGTTCCTTCACTCTGCCTAGTTCATTTAGCTTCAGTTTTTTCAGATCACTCATAAGATTGGATTACTTGTTAATAATAATGTTCCATGGAATTTTTCACTCCTAACAGACCTTCTTAATTTAGATGAAAATACATCAAAGTTGGCAAAGCAAAAAAAATCAGTAGCGATTAAAAAGGAGAAGAAAGAAACTCCATTGATGAAGCAGTATAATGAAATCAAGGAGCAATACCCTGATACCATTTTACTGTTTAGAGTTGGAGATTTTTATGAGACCTTCGGTAGTGATGCCGTTACTGCTTCAAAAGTACTTGGGATTGTTTTAACCAAAAGAGCAAATGGTTCGGCTGCGTTTATTGAATTGGCAGGGTTTCCTCATCATTCAATGGATACGTATTTGCCGAAACTGGTTCGATCTGGTTACCGTGTTGCGATTTGCGATCAGTTAGAAGATCCTAAACTGACAAAGAAAATTGTAAAACGTGGAGTAACGGAAGTGGTGACTCCTGGTATTGCTGTTTCTGATAATGTATTGAATGTTAAAGAGAATAACTTCTTAGCGGCAATTGTTCAAGAAAACGGTCAATACGGAGTTTCTTTTATTGATGTATCAACCGGTGAGTTTTACGCTTGTCAAGGAAGTGGAGAGTTGATTAGAAAGTTAATGAGCTCATACAACCCGACTGAAGTGATATACGCTCGTTCTGCTCATAGAGAAGTGATTGAGTTGATTGGTGAGAAGTATTATTTCTACGGAGTTGATGATTGGGTTTTAGAAACAAATCATACGGTTGAGCTTTTATTGAAGACGTTGAAGGTTAAAAACTTAAAAGGATTTGGAGTTAAACCTCCGGAGAAGACACTTCAAAAGGCAGCTGGATTGGCTTTGCATTATATCAAGCAAAACCACATCAATGATTTAAGCCATGTTAATAGTATTCATAAAATCAATTTCCATCATTTTTTATGGATGGATGATTTTACTATCAAAAACCTAGAATTGCTATCTCCAATATCAAGTGATGGGAAATCATTGATTGAGGTGATTGATAAGACCTTGACTCCAATGGGAGGAAGGAACTTAAGGAAGTTTCTAGTGTTTCCGAGTATTGATAAGGCGGAATTAGAAAGAAGATATGATTTAGTTGCGGCGCTTTTGGCGATTGATACAGCTCCAATTCAAAACGAATTGAGAGATATACGAGATATTAATAGAATTACTTCTAAAATCGCATTGAAGAAATGTAATCCGAAGGAGTTATCCATATTGAAGTCTTCTTTGGAGAAAGTGAAGACCATTGAGTCGTATTTAAAAGCAAACATACCGTCAAACTTGCACCGATTCATTGATGATTTGGCTTATGATGAGTCATCGGTAAATTTGATGGATAAGTACTTGGTAGAAGACCCAGCTATAGCAGTTGGTAAAGGACCAATTATCAATGAAGGTATTGATAAGGAATTGGATGAATACAGAAGTTTATCCAATGATGCTAAACAAGCACTGCATAAAATTCAGTTAGAGGAGACGGAAAGAACAGGAATACCATCGTTGAAAATAGCCTATAATAATGTGTTCGGATATTATTTAGAAGTTAGAAACGCACATAAGGATAAGGTACCTGAAGAATGGATTAGAAAGCAGACTTTAACTCAGGCTGAACGATACATCACTCAGGAATTAAAAGAATTTGAAGCAAAGATTTTATCTGCAGAAGATAAATCAATGTCCATTGAAGCTAGATTGTTAGCGGAGTTGATTCAAAAGTTGGATTTCTATTGCAAGGATATTGGGAAAGCGGGAGATGCGGTTGCATTAGTAGATACCTTATTGAGTTTTGCTGAGTTAGCCAAAGAGAAGTCGTATTGTCGTCCGACCATTTTAGAAGACAATGTTTTAGAGATCAAGCAGGGTAGACATCCGGTAATAGAAGATAGTTTGTCTGCCGGAGACATGTTTGTTCCGAATGATGTTTACTTGAATTCAAATGAACAGCAGATTGTAATGGTTACCGGACCTAACATGTCTGGTAAATCAGCTATTCTTCGTCAGACAGCAATTATAAGTATACTGGCTCAAATTGGATGTTATGTGCCAGCTGAAAGCTTTAGATTCGGATTAGTTGACAAGCTATATACTAGGGTTGGAGCATCGGATAATTTAGCTGCTGGAGAATCAACCTTTATGGTAGAAATGACCGAAACGGCTACTATACTTAATAATATAACGTCGTCTAGTTTAGTCTTGTTAGATGAAATTGGAAGAGGAACAAGTACATATGATGGTGTTTCTATCGCACAATCTATAGCAGAGTACCTGCATGATAACGGTTCGGCTCATCCAAGAACATTGTTTGCTACTCACTATCATGAGTTGAATAAGCTTACGGAAACCAAGCCAAGGATTAAAAACTACAACGTTGCCGTTAAGGAAACGGAAGATGGAATATTGTTTTTAAGAAAGTTAACTCCGGGAGGATCTCAGCATTCCTTTGGTATTCACGTAGCTCAAATGGCTGGAATTCCGGAAGGAGTAGTTAGTCGTGCAAACGTTATTTTATCTGGATTTAACCAAGAAAAGGATGTTGAGGTAGTTTCTAAACCAAAAAAGAAAGCAAAAGATAAATCCAAGGATAACGATTATCAGTTAAGTTTTATTCAGTTGGATGATCCTGCATTAGAGGGAGTTAGAGAAGAAGTGTTGAATGTAGATATCAATAATCTTACCCCGGTAGAAGCTTTAAATAAGTTGAATGAGATTAAAAAAATGCTGAAATAAGCGAAAATATTTTGTGGTAATGTTTAAAAGCTGTAATTTTGCCAACTCTTAACGAAGACGTTCATTAAATCGCGAGAGTAGCTCAGTTGGTAGAGCACGACCTTGCCAAGGTCGGGGTCGCGGGTTCGAATCCCGTCTCCCGCTCAGTAGATTTAACGCAAAGGCACATATATGCTCGAGTGGTGGAATTGGTAGACACGCAGGACTTAAAATCCTGTGACCATCGCGGTCGTGCGGGTTCAAGTCCCGCCTCGAGTACAAAAGGAGTTCATTTGTGGACTCCTTTTTTTTTAGTTTAATAATAGTAATATGAAAAAAGGAACAGTAAAATTTTTTAACAGCGAGAAAGGATTTGGATTCATCGTACCAGAAGATGGTAGTGAAGATCTTTTTGTACACCACACTGGTTTAATTGATGATATCAATGAAGGTGAAGAAGTTGAATACGAAGTAGGTGAAGGAAGAAAAGGACCAAACGCTATCGACGTAAAAGTTGTTGGATAATCCAATTAACTAAACAATAATATATTAAGAGCGTAAAAAGCTCTATTTTTAGATTATAAAATAAAATAACATGAATACAGGAAAAGTAAAGTTTTTTGACACAGAAAAAGGATTTGGATTCATTACTCCACAAGATGGAAGTGCTGATATCTTTGTGCACCACACAGGATTAATCGACGATATCGACGAGGGTGACCAAGTTGAATACGAAGTAGGTGAAGGTAGAAAAGGACCAAACGCTATTGACGTAAAAGTTGTTGACTAAGTCAAAGCTTTAAAGCAAAAACATTTAAAGGAGTCAATTTGGCTCCTTTTTTTTGGCCTTTATTTTCTGTTTGAAAGGTGCTTTTTATTTAATTACGAGATAATTCCACATACTTTTGGTAAAGCTTGGAGCACTCTTGTATTAAATCCTCGTTAAGATTTGCTCGGTCAATATACTGACTCGGTTTAAACTTTGACTCTGTTTTAGCCCCTAATTCAATTCCTAGTTTCGAAGAAACGGACTTAAATACTTCGATTGGTTTCTCAACGAAGTCTTCATAAATCACAATAGTTGTGTTTTCTTTCTTAGCAATTTGCAATGCGTAATCATAGTAATTCAACCATGATGCTAACCAATGATTGATGTCTGTGCTTTCATATGCCATTACCTGATCAAAGTGTTTTAGATGGAATGGCTTGTGTCCCTTGCCAAATTCATGATGAGCTAACCAGTTCATGTATTCCAACGTGAAAGGATCCTCTTCCTGTATTTGAGAAAAACGAAGGTGCTGATTTAACAACGATTCGGCTTGCGCTAAAGGGTTTCTAACCATTAATATTAGCTTCACTTGCTGATCTATTTCAAGATGTGATTTAGCTCGAAGTATAAAGTTGTTGTTCTTAGTCAAGTAAGTCGATGACTCTTTACAGATTAATTGAAGGTAGTTCTCATAATCATTTGCTAATCCTTCTGACACTGAGTATTCCTGTAGATCCTGTTCTCCAATGAAACGATCATTGGTCATTACTTTGAAAAAATACTCTTCCAGTGCTTCTGTTGAATTGACTCCAAACATTACTTTGTCGCCATGTGCTCGTTCTTTTTGTTTTTTATTACTGTTGCCACTTAGTTTGATTCCTGTTTGAGGAGACATTAAAAAAGGGACAGAGGCATAAGTTAAAGAGCTAAACTTCCCTGATTCATAAAGCTTCTGAGTAAAAGCACTTGTTCCTGATCTTGCTAAACCTGATACAATAACTTTGTCGCGTTTTTGCTTTGCTTTCAGCTTTTTGGTTTTGCTTTTAAAAAGAAACTTACCAATGTTGTAGTTGTTCAGAATGATTCGATGAAATAGCTTAGACCAATTCCCGTAGTCGCTTTGTTGCTTCTTTTTTCTTGAACGAATAGCTCGATGAATACCGAAACTAGAAGCCATTCCGATAAGAGCTTCGAAGCTGAAAAAGTTAATTACTGTATCCAATTCTCCTTGAAAATATAAATTGATGTATAATGGAGATATGGCAAAAAGAATAAGGGCTATAAAGCAGAATAAGAAGATGAATGTACTGCTTAATACCCCCCCAATATTCTTTAAAAGTTGACTTTGTTTTTCGTCTTCGTCTAATTCCTTATCGATTAGAATATTCAATAAGGTCGTTGCCTTAATAGCAAGTTTGAAAAATAAAGGCTCAATAAATTTTAATCCGAAGATGAAAAGCTCGGTTGTAATTAAAAAACATATAACCTTAATCCAATCCATTAATTTCCTTTAAGCTTTCGGATGAATTTTTTAATTGGTGTCCAAATAACAACCAATAGACTTATTAGCACAATCAGTAATACAATTCCAACGGTAATGATGGTTCCAATTCCTAATCCAGGTCCGATATAAAGTAAATCCATTTAATTGAAGTTTATTTGATCATATACTCTAATCCATTGCGGACGCTGAATATATTCTTCAAGATCAGTTTAAAGGTCTTGTACAATATTAATTGATCATTTTCGTCAAAGCAAACCACAACACCTGGTGTTTGTAGTTCAACTATTTTTCTGCCTGAGCTTAGGATTTCGTGAAGACCCTGAAAGTCAGATTGAAGATTTAAATTCTCGAGAGAACTTTTTAGTAAAGTACTGTACTGTTTAGTGGATAGATTGTATTGAGTGATATTAGAATGACCTAGTGTTTGCATTTGCTTCCCAGGAAATTCACTTAAATGCTTTTTCTTTTGACTGATTACATTGTTGTTAAATAAGGTAATCGTAGAGTCATTCTGAATGTCAATGTCATGCTGGTTGATAAAAGGCCCCTGAATCACTCGAATGATAGAGTCAGTTGAAGGTCTGTATTGAAACACAATAGATTTATTTCTACAGCTAATCCACAGATCGTTTTCTTTCATGTAATCACCATCAGAAACTACCGGTTGAATGTCATTTAAATGAATTGGATCATCAGAAGGGTGCTTATTGTCAGAACTTGCGAAAAGTAAGCTCGTGTAGTTCTTCTTCAGAATATCACTAATACTTTTGACAGAAGCAATGTTGCCCGTTTGTATATCTACAGAAACAATAAGTTCATCTCTGTATTCATAGCTGATTTCATTTTTGATGGCATCAAACAAATGTGCTCGTTGAGTGGCACAAACAAACACATGACTCGAATCGGAATCATAGTTTAGGGTATGGTGATATACGAAAGAGTCGTTTTTCCATAGCATATTTGAATTACGGTCTATTCGGAATAGGTTTTTCGTTTCATCATTAAAATAGATCAAACCTTGGTCCTTGGTGATTAAAGGGCTTCTTGGTTCGCAGGTGCTTAAAGGCTCGTCAGAATTTACAAACGCTTCTTTGATTCCTGTCCAAGTATGAACTAAGCTGTCGCTTTTCTCTTCCGTTAGTCGGAACTCCCAATTCTTCTCAGTTCTATTCCAATAAGAATTAAGCAGATACAGTGGCTTTTTTAATCGATCGACTTCAATGTGATTGCTATCTTTTTTGATAAAAGTGGGAGGCACTCCTCGCACTTCTTTACTTTCAATAACTTCAAATACTTTAGAAGGGAAGTTAGAAATACGGTATACAAAAGAACCATAAAGACCCATTTCATTGGGTCCTTCATTTACCACTTTAACCGAGTAAGCAAACAGAGACAATAGCGCCACCGTTAAAATAAGAATGGGTATTATTTTTAGTTTCTTAAGCATTTTACCCAAAGGTACTTTTTTAAATGATGATGGCGTGTGTGAAGTAAATAGGAAGGATAGCTTAAAAAGTAAAAGGCATAAAAAAGTCCCGCACTAAGTGCAGGACTTCTTCTAAAAAAAACAAATCAATAATTGATTATTCGATATTCAAAACAAAGTCAATTTCGAAATCTGTTTCACCATCGTTTGCTCCAGAAGTAGCTGTTTTTAGGTCTGGTTGATGCTGCAGTCTTACAGTAAAGTTTCCGTTACTTATAGCAGTTGCACCAGTAGTCCAAGTAGTGTTTAATCCTAAAGGATTTCCGTTAGCATCCTCATCGTTGTAATTGATTGCATCTGATGCGTTATCGATGTTACCATCACCCATTGGGTTAGAAAAAGCATCGTTTGTGAATGCAAAGAAAATTTGATGCTCATCAGCTTCTTCAGCTATTTCAGCTCCGATGTCTTCACCTTCTCCAGAAAACATTTTGTGATCAGCATGATCATCTTCTAAGTTATTCATGATTTCAAATGTTAAGATGTATGTCTTATTCGTGTCTAATCGAACTGTATCTAAAACGCTTAATTCTTCGATACCTTCTCCATCAGGATCTTGTGCTGAAAACTCTAATACTTCTGTTGAATCATTCGCATTAGTAAATACTAAATGTACATCAGTAATTACTTCATGATCATGCTCTTCAGCTGGTGTTTCTGTTTCTTCGTCTTCCTTTTCACAAGAAGTCAATGTAATTGCTCCAAGAGCAAACAGCATTAATCCGAACTTTTTGAATTTTGAAATAGTTGTCATAGTTTGAAAATTTAATGGTTATGATCGTGCTTATGCACTTTTTCTTTCTTTTTGAATTTATAATTGATTGAAAAAAGTATATTTCTACCTGGTTCATCAGCAAAATATCTCATGCTGTTTAGGTAATCTCTATAACTATTGTTTAATAAGTTTCTAACTCTTATGCTGGCAGTGAAATCATTGAATTCTGCTTTTAACGAAGCTTCCAGTAAAAAATAGGCTTCTGGAGCGTCCATGAAATCAAAAATTTCTGAATCAGGGGTGATTTCATAATCACCAGCTATTAACTCTTCTGGAGTAACCGTTCTTGGTGCTTGAAGTTGTTGTAAAGTATAGCTTGGTTTTAAACCAATAGATACATTAGTAAGCTTCCAAATCTTGTTGTAGTTCCATTTTAATCCGTAACTAAATCGTATAGGTATTTGATTGATCAATGAAGCGTTGTTCTCTACATCTCTTGACCAGAGGTAGCTTGATCCAAACTTACCACTTAGCTTCTTGTTCCATTCTCTCTTCCATGTGAAATCTGCTCCAACGAAGGCAGCATCAACCTGGTCATAAATAAATACGGGCATTGGTCCTCTTACGGTTCCAATTAAGGCCAATGGTTTGTCAAAAATGAAATTCTCAATAAACTGAGCATAAGCAGTAATTACAAACTTGTCTTTTTCTTTAATGCTTTCAAGTTCGTTGGTGAACTTATATCCTCGTTCAGGAGAAACACCAGCTTCACTCATACTTAAAACGCGATTTGTTTTAAGATCACCATTGTCGTTAGTGTAGTATCGTAAGAGTCCGAAAGAAGTTTGAAACCCATGCTGACCGAAGCTATACAGTTCAAGCATGTTTGGAGTTCTCCATGAAGAACCTAAGTTGCTTCTTAACGTGTTAAAGGAGTTAAACCTTTTTACTAATCCTAATGAAGCAGTAGCATTGGTAAAAGAGAATTCATCGTTAAATAGATCTTGATTCGTTTCCCTTCCAATAACAGAGTTAGTTTCATAGTCGACTCTAATGCCCGCTTCAAGACTCGATTTTCTTAGTTCTTTACTTTCTATTAGAAATGCACTTAAGCGGTTAGATTTATAATTTGGAATTAAGGGTGTAGTACCAGTTCCAGCATTGTTGTAATTACCCTGATAGAAGTATTGGAGTCCCATTAAACCTTCCAACTTCAACCAATGTGGGTGATGCCATTCTAGCTGATAGTCAGAGGTATATAGATCTAGATCAATAATCGGACGCTCAGAATCTCTTCGCACATCATACTCTTGTCTCTTATTATGCTGTCTACCAAAACGGAAGGTTAGAAAGCTATCGTCTGCATACCACCAATTCGTTTCAAGCTTTGTTAGTTGATGCTGGGTTTGATGGTTTGGAGCCCCAATATCGTATGAAAATGGATTGATAATTCGAGGTTCTTCAGCATTAAAGGATTCAATGATAGAATTAGCACTTTCGGCAATAGAAGATCTTAAAATGGCTAATTCTTGGTCTACGTAGCTATGAAGAATTTTGAAATCGAATTGTTTGAATTTATACCTAGTTCCGGCACTAAAAGAACGTTCCATTTTACCGGAGTTCGTGAGCATGTAGTCAGGAGAATGTCGATCTCCGATTTTACCATAGTGTCCGTTAATAAAGTAACTCCAATTCTTGAAGCCATCACTGATTTCTAAGTTAGAATAATAGCCTTTTCCATTGCTTTGGTAACCAGTACCATAATCAACGGTAAAAGGTTCCTTGTAATGCATGTGATTCGATTCAACGATAATAGCGCCTCCAATGGCTTCAGGACCAAAACGTACTCCAGCAGCACCTTTTACAATTGTTATATTATTAATAGAAGAGGGATCAATTTCAGGAGCATGTGATCCGCCCCAATTTTGAAAACCATGCTTGAGTCCATTGTTTAGAATAAGAATTCGGTTTCCGTAAAGTCCGTGAATAACAGGTAATTGAACATTAGCTCCTTTTGAAACCAAATTCACCCCTTCTTCATCTGCAATTGACGAGGCTAAGGATTGGGTTAAATCGTTTTGTAAATCTGCTTTTTTAAGCGTGATCTGCGCAATGGCTTTGGTTCCTTGTTCAGGTCCTTTCTCCGCTTCAATTAAAACAGTTTCTAATTGTTCTACTTTCTGAGTTAGATAAATATGCGGTGTTTCCTCGTGATGATGTGGGTGATCACAAATAGAATCGCAATATCCTAAACAAGTAATGATAATGGTATTGATTTCATCACAAAGTTTATCGATAAGAAAGTTTCCGGCTTCATCCGTGTGAGTTGTTCTATTCAGTCCTTTTATTTGAACGGAAACATATGGGATTGGTTTTTTAGATTCCGCATCTAAAACCTTCCCTTTAACTGAGAAATGGCAAGAATCACTTTGTGCTAGTACAGGATTAACACCGAAAAGAAGTAAACAAGATAGGTAAAGTAAGACTCTCATTTTAGATTAAACTGCTTTGAAATCAACACATTTTAAGAATTCATTTCTGAATTCTGAGTCTACAAATTTACCACCATATTCTATAGTTGTGGTATAACTCGATTTATCTTTTATTCCTCTTGACGAAACACACAAGTGTTTTGCGTTAACCATTACAATTACACTCTCCGTTTCTAGAGATTCTTGCAGATCCTTTAAAATCTGTAAACATAGTCTTTCTTGAACTTGCGGACGATGAGCGTAATAGTTCACCAATCTGTTTATTTTGGATAGGCCAATGACTTTTTCTTTAGCTATGTAAGCCACATGAGCATAACCGGTAATCGGTAAGAAATGATGCTCACAAGTAGAATCGATGGTTATATTCTGTTCAATGAGCATTTTTTGATACCCATATTTATTACTAAATGTGGTAAGTTTTGGTTTGTTTTTAGGATTAAGACCGTAGAACAGTTCTTTAACATACATCTTGGCAAATCTATAAGGAGTTCCTGATAAACTATCATCGTTTATATCAAGGCCAAGTTCTTCCATTATATTTTTAAAATGCCCTTGGATTGAAGCAATTTTCTCATCATCTGATTTGTTGAAGGCATTTGTAACCATTGGCGTATCAATGCTTGTCCCAATATGGTTGTCTCCGATGTTATCTATGTCAGTTGAAAATTCTCTTCCCATAATTTTAGTGATTGATACAGCAATAGTCAGTTTGGCATTGACAGTACTTCAAATTATATAAGTGTAGGATTACCAGGGCTAAGGCAGGTATCAGAATAATATTTTTATTGATATCAACTAGGTTTACACTTTCGTTTAACACGATTAAGGCAAGAGAAATCCAAGAAATCCACAATAGCCATTTAATCGGTGTAGAATTCGATGTTTTTGTTGATCGATAAATAGCTATAAAAGAAATTAATAGAAACAAATAATCTATTGTTTTCCACCAAATTGGAGTTTCTGCACAGCAGATATCAGAACATGATTTTGCAAGAAATAAAAATGGGGTAGCAACACAGTGAATCAAGCAAAGTAAACTAGCTGAAGCACCTATGAAATCTGTTTTAATTGAACCAATCATTTTATCTATTAACGCAATTGAGTTGCAAATATACGATCTAAATATATAAAAGCAACTATGTTGCGTTAATAAAATTCTTATTTTTAACTTTTAGAAGTAGAATTGAAATGCAGGATCACGGAATACTATTAAAGAAACATGGATTAAGAAAGACAACTTTCAGGTTGCAGTTACTGTCTTTGTTTCATGAAGTTCGATCTTCATTAACTGCAGATGAAATCAGGAAAAGAATAGGAGAGAGTACTGATAAGGTTACGGTATATAGAGCTTTAGATGCTTTTGAGAAAAGTGGCTTAATTCATAAAGTTCCTGGTAAAGGAAATCTCACAAGATATGCGCTTTGTCATACAGAGTGCGGTGTTGATAATCACGTTCACAATCATGCTCACTTCATTTGCAATGTATGCACAGATACCTTTTGTATCGACGAAGTGGAGATGCCAGAAATTGAAGCTGCCCAAGGCTTCCATATTCAAAGTTCTAAATTGATATTAGAAGGAGAGTGTCCGGATTGTAAGAAGTAATTTCAGAATGATTTAATAGTTGTGTAGCTTTACTAATGTAAAGACCAAATTGGCCCCGTAGTTCAACTGGATAGAATAACAGATTTCGGCTCTGTTGGTTGCAGGTTCGAATCCTGCCGGGGTCACATACGAGGACAAATTGTTAAAATTAACAGTTTGGCCTCTTTTTTTATCTATAAAACTCGTTGACAAACAACGAACTAACTCCATTACAGAATTTGTTCGAGGGGTTCGAACTTCATCATTTTGACGATCATATACGATACCCTCGGGGAATAGCACATTTTGAAGTTTCTGTTTACTTGTGTAATCGCTAGAACTCCATATATTATTGAGTTTACTAAATAAATTTAGAGATTCGCTGATGTAAAAATCAAGGTTCGAACTCTCAATACTGCTTTTCTTAATTTCAGCCTAAGTGTCTTCCTTTTCCTTTTTGAACTTATGAACGAACTTATTATATAGTTCACCATTTATTTCACCAATAACATAACCCTCTTCAATTTTCTCGATCTTTTCATCGATTACTTTTAGATTGTATTTCAAAGTTGCAATAAGATCCTTATCCTGACATATTGAAATTGACTAATTAAATAAAAGTATTGCTTATTAGGATTTCTAACACAAGCCTTCGCTAAGATTTTATCACCTCTATTATAATTCGTTTAAACACTAAAGATACTGTAATCAAGCGAATAAAGGCTGCAGAACTGCTTCGTTCACAGTAATATTTGTTTGACATCTTTCTGTAAACCACTTGAGTCCAGTTAATTGGTGGTAAAACTAGTTCATGCTCAGTATCTATAAAGTCTGTGAGCATTTGACGGAATAAATCTCTTTGCCATTTCTTGCCTACTACAATAGAAAGGTATAGTTTTGCAAAAAAATTTAGACTCATGAAGGCGTTGGTTTTTCTAATTTGTTTTTTTACTGTGTCATTTGGTTTTAGTCAAAGCAGAAATCACAGTGATGTTACTTTTAAAGTACAAATTGGTAAAGGGAAAGGTAAAACAATTAAAGATTTTCCAGGGGTAGATAAAATGTCTTATTATTTATTACCAGATGGTTCTCGAATCTACTTTTCAGGAGGAGATTTCGAAAGTCATATCGAAGCAGTAGAAGAATTTGAAAGGCTTAAGAAGTTGGGGTATGAAGCTGCCGTAATGACGGCTTTCAAAAAAGGAGCGCCAATATCAATGGATGCCGCTGCAGTTAAGGCGGTAGTTAAAATACAAAAACAGGCTGCTGCTAAGCAGAATAGTGGCTTACCTCCTGGTATCACTCTAGAAGAATTTCTAGCCTTTACAGATGATGCTTTGGACAGTTTAGTTCAAGTAAGAGGGTACGAGGCAAGACAAGATAGCATCACAAGATCTAAGATTACGAAAAAAAAGGTGGCCAGAGAGCAATTTGTAGCTGATAGTTTAGCTGCAGTAAAGGCTGAGGCAGAAAGAGCTGAAGCAGAAAGAATTGAAGCAGAAAGAGTTGAGGCAGAAAGATTAGCTAGAGAGCAGTTTGTGGCTGATAGTTTAGCAGCAGTGAAGGCTGAGGCAGCAAGAGCTGAGGCAGAAAGATTAGCTAGAGAGCAGTTTGTGGCTGATAGTTTAGCAGCTGTAAAGGCTGAGGCAGCAAGAGCTGAGGCAGAGAGAATTGAAGCGGAAAGAGTTGAGGCAGAAAGATTAGCTAGAGAGCAATTTGTAGCTGATAGTTTAGCAGCAGTAAAGGCTGAGGCAGAAAGAATTGAAGCGGAAAGAGTTGAAGCAGAAAGAATTGAGGCAGAAAGAATTGAGGCAGAGAGATTAGCTAGAGAGCAATTTGTAGCTGATAGTTTAGCAGCAGTAAAGGCTGAGGCAGAGAGAATTGAAGCAGAAAGAATTGAAGCAGAAAGATTACGAAAAAAAAGGTGGCCAGAGAGCAATTTGTAGCTGATAGTTTAGCAGCAGTGAAGGCTGCAGCAAAGAGAGCTGCAGCAGAGAGAGCTGCAGCAGAGAGAGCTGAAGCGGAAAGAGTTGAGGCAGAAAGGGTTGAAGCAGAGAGATTAGCTAGAGAGCAATTTGTAGCTGATAGTTTGGCAGCTGCAAAGGCTGAGGCAGAAAGAATTGAAGCGGAAAGAGTTGAGGCAGAAAGATTAGCCAGAGAGCAATT
>CBFIFL010000049.1:0-21868 GCA_965661855.1 Flavobacteriales bacterium | reverse complement strand
ACAGTATTCTGTTTAAAGCAGCTGGTGACTATCCGAATTCTTTAGAAACAACTGGATCTGGATACTCTCAAAATAATGACAACATGACTTATGAATGGACGTTCTCAGACAACACGGTATTAAATGGTGATTCTGTATGGTTTTTACCAAGTGTGATAAGTGGTTATAATGTAGAATTAGTGATGACTGATACTTCTGGGTATAATGAAGGCCAAGCTTGTAAAATTAGAATTAGTAATGGTCCTGTTTTCACAACTACAATTGTACAATCTCAAGACATATGTGCCGAACTATCGACTACTTTAAATGTAGGTATTGACTCAGAGAATTTTAATGGAGAAAGTAGTTCTACATCTGGAAACTTCCAATTAGGAGGTAATGTGGCTGGAGAAACTTTTTTGCCTGATGGAGATGGAAGTGTTTATTCTACATCAATTTTCATCTCAGGATTCGATAATGAAGACACATTAACTAGCGCCGACGATTTAAATCAAATCTGTGCTGAAATTGAGCACTCATACTTAGGAGATTTAGAAATTTGGATTGAATGTCCGGATGGTTCAACAGCTGCAATTGTAAATGCAAACGCATCTGCTGGTGGCGCTATACCTGGAGGTTTTGGAGGTAGTGGAACAAATCTGGGAACTCCTGTAGATAACGATACTGATTTATCTGCTGGAGAAGGTTGGACATATTGTTGGAGTTCTGATCCAGCAATATATACCTTAGGTTCATTTGAAAGCGAATTTGGTGCATCAAACTTTATTTCTAATGGGAACGGACAAAATGCAATGAACCCAAATGGCGTTTATCAGCCTGACGAAAGTTTTGATTCATTAATTGGCTGCCCATTAAATGGAAACTGGACAATCAACATTCAAGATAACATCACTTCTGACAACGGTTATATTTTCCAATGGAGCATTGATTTTGACGCTTCTTTTTATGACAATATTGAAGCTTACGAAGTTGGAATTGACGGATTCACTTTCGAATCTACAGGAAATGAAACAACTTCAGGAAGTACTCCAAACACTTATACTTTCCAAACTGATGGTGATCACCCATTCTTATTAACTGTTACGGATGATTTTGGATGTCTAAATGACACTACAATCCAAGTTAGGGTTGAAGATTGTACAATTGAAGCTTCAAATGTAATGACTGTAAATAATGATGGTGTAAACGACAACTTGATCATTGATGGAGTTGAATTTTGGCCAAACACTATGCTGAAAATCTACGACAGATGGGGAAAGTTAGTTTTTGAATCAGACAACTACCAAAACGATTGGAACGGTAACGTGAAAGATTCTAACAGAAAAGCACCTGCAGGAACTTACTATTATTTCGTTCAAAGATCTATTGATCCTGCACCTCAAACTGGTTTCTTGACTTTATTGAGAGAAGATTAGTTTAAATAAGCTACAAGTACTGAAAAGAGAAATTCGTTTAATCGGGTTTCTCTTTTTTTTATTTCAAACTTCTCAAAACCATTTGATCCAAGAAGTTCGTCATGTTAATTCCATGAGCCTCTAATTGTTGAGGTAAAATACTTGCTGGACTAAATCCTGGAATGGTATTTACTTCTAAAACGGTTAGCTTTTCTTCTCCTCCTAGGAAATCGATTCTAGCCATATTTTTCAAATCCAAAGACTTAAATATTTGTTCCGAATATTCCTTTATTTGATTTTCCAGATCCTTTGATATATCTGCTGGGGTTACTTCTTTAGCTCCATCTTCTGAGTACTTTTCTTTGTAATCGAAAAAATCGCTTTCACATATTATTTCAGTTACCTGTAATGCCTGAATTTCACCTTCCCATTCAGCCACTCCGCACGTAAACTCTCTCCCCGAAATAAACTCCTCAACCAACACCTCTTTATCATGAATCAACGCATCTTCAATTGCCTTAGGTAATGCCGCCATTTCTTCTACTTTGACTGTTGCAATAGATGAGCCACCTCCATTTGGCTTAACAAATACGGGAAGTTTCAAACCTTCTATGCTTTCATCTTTAGATCCAACAATTTTAGACTTTGCAACTGGAAAACCTTGTCCGCCTATAAATTGGTTACAAAAACCTTTACTAGCCGTTAGCGCTGAACTTAAATGACCAGTTGATGAATAAGGAATGTTTAACATGTCAAGATAAGATGCTATTCTTCCATCTTCACCTGGACTTCCATGTATCATGTTGAATACGAAATCAAATCTAATTTCATCTCCATTATAAACCACTGAGAAATCGTTCTTATTAACTTCTGCAGTTTCACCATCTTCGAATATTGCCGTCCAATTTTCTCTGGAAACTTCAATCTCTATTACTCTTCCTACTGTAAGATTATTCTTAATCGTTACAGCTGATTTACGTGATATTTCAGCCTCTCCAGTAAATCCTCCAAATAGCAATGCAATATTCTTCATGTCATGTGGTTTATACATAGATACGAATAAAATTACTTCAATTTTTCATATCCTTAACATAGCCTTATATTTGCTCTACAACTACAGAACATGCACTTTCTAAGATTTCTATTTAGTAAATATTTCTACCTCAATGTATTAATTGCTTTAATCCTTACTGCAGTTTGCATTTTTGCTACCATCAAATGGATGGGAGATTACACGAATAATGGTTATTCAAAGGCTCTTCCTGACTTTTCTGGTATTCACTTAAAGGATTTAGAAGAGAAATTCCAGCAAGAGAAATTGCGATTCATCATTCTTGATACCATTACCAGCGATGCACATCCAAAAGGAGTTGTTGTTGATCAAACACCAAAAGCATTCTCGTTAGTAAAGGATAATCGTACGGTTTATTTAACCGTTAACTCAATGGAAAACGAAAAGGTTCGCATGCCTAACTTAACGGACGGTGGGACAAAAATAGCGCTAAAAACATTGAAGTCTCGTGGTTTAGAGTTAGACAGTATCTGGAATGTTCCAGGAAATCATGACGGATTGGTTATTGCTCAATTACATGAAGGCAAAGAAATTGTAACAGGGAAACTGATTAACAAAGGGAGTAAGATTGTTTTGAAAGTTTCTAAACAAAACATGCATACTCAAAAAATCATGTTGCCTGACTTTTCTGAATTAACAATGAAAGAGGCGATTGATAAAGCAAAACTTAATTCACTAAACCTGGTTATCATTTGCAGTGATTGTGTGGATAGAGAAGATAGTTTAAAAGCTGTTGCTCGTCAGCAAACACCTATTTATTCTGAAGGAAAGAAGATTTGGTCTGGTGCGCAAGTTGATGTATTCTTTGAATTAACAGATCAATAAATGAAGAGTTTATTAAGTATCATCTTCATTTCTTCTGTTTTTTTGACCTTCAGTCAAGAACATTTAAGTCCTGTTTTATTTTCTAAAAACCAGCAACAGAAAGAATATTCAACGCAAAGAAGAGTCACGATTACCGACTTTGAGATCGATACGCTTTCCCTTCCTTTTGTTGATGATTTTTCGAGCAATAAAATTAAGTCTTATAGTCAGGATACAAGTCTAGTAGACTACACATTGAATCTAGCCTATGATTATTCATTTGATTCTAGTTTTTTAACCTCATTTACAAGTCTTCAAGCAGGTGATACCAGTTACACTTTGAATTGGAACAGTTTGAATCAAGAGTTTGATACAATAGCTCAAACACCGGTTGAAATAATCTCTTACAACAACAATGTTTACCCTGCTCTTCCAATTGATACCGTTTATTACTGGAACGCATTCACTTTAAGAACAGATTCTTTAGGGGTAACAGACACAACGTTTCTCGTTCTAAATGATACCGTTTGGAATAACGACATCAATGAATTTTTAACCATCCTTGATGATGAGTCTGTTTGGATGGATGAAAACAGTCTATCGGTATACGTTAATAACGACTTCCCTGTTAATCCACCAAGCTTAGGTGTTGCCACATTTGATGCAATTGATGAATACGGCCAACTAAACGATGATGCGAGCACCTTTGTTTTTTATGCTGATGAATTAACTTCCAAACCAATAGATTTATCGGGTAAAGGTATTAACGATAGCATCGTACTTTCCTTTTATTATCAACCTCAAGGTATTGGAGAGTTTCCAAGTTCAAAAGACTCGTTGATTTTAGAGTTTAAATCACCAGAAAAAGGCTGGACATGGCAATGGTCAGATGAAGGTGATTCTTACAATAACTTCGTAACAGAAAATGGAACTAGTTTCAAGCAAGTCTTCATAATGATTGAAGATTCAGTTTGGTTACAAAAAGGATTCCAATTTAGATTCCATAACCTAGCCAGTTTAGCTGGAAATTTAGAAGCAAGTTGGTCTAGTAATGCAGATCATTGGCATATTGATTATGTGGTTCTTGATGAGAAAAGAGATACTGCGAATTTAGAAGTTGAAGATGTTTGCTTTACAGAAAGTCCTAAAAGCATTTTTATTGATTACACTCAAGTACCATTTCTTCATTACGCGAATAGAAATCAAGAGATTCTGAAAGACTCACTTTACAATATAGGAGTTAATAACTCCAGTATAGCTAGTCCTAAAAACGTTACCTATAACCTAAATATTTACGAAGATGCTGCTAGTTTCTTTCAAGCTGGTAACTACACCATTAACATGGACCAAGATGCATTTTTCAACTTCTTCGGAGAGCTTGATGGATTAAGTTTGAATAGCTTAGAGTCGGATAGTACTAAATTTTATATTGAGCACTCTTTAGCTACAGATGCAAATGATTTAAAAGATAACGATACGCTGGTATTCGAGCAGATTCTAAAGCAAGCATATGCATATGATGATGGCACGGCTGAAGCTGGTTATGGTATCTCATCAAATGGAGGAAAGGTGGCATTGGCTTTCAATAGTATTCAAGATGGGTATGATACCTTACAGGCTATTCAAATCTATTTCAACCAGACCATTAACAACGCTAATGCTCAAGCTTTTAAACTGAGTGTTTGGCAAGGTAACGGTGTTGAACCATCAGAACTACTTTATCAATCTGAAAACTTAAGTCCAGAATATTCTTCGAACAACAATACTTACGTGACATATTTATTAGATACTACGATTATGGTTGGAGGTGAATTCTATATTGGATGGGAGCAAAATCATGAAGAGCTTTTAAATGTAGGATTTGATTTAAATGCAGACCTAAATGGAAAATTAATGTATTCAATAGCTGCAACGGGTGGAACATGGTCAAATAGTTCCTTCACAGGAGCTTTAATGATGAGACCAATTATTGGTGATGAATATGTAGCTCCGGCCAGTGTAATAACTAAAAACACCGTTGAGAAAAATCACCTTTTATTATACCCAAATCCGGTTAGTAACTTACTAAACATTCAAGTTCAAGGAAATTCAAGCTATAGGGTTTTCAATTCGGTAGGACAATTACTTATCTCTGGAGAAATTAATGAGCAACATCAGTTAGATGTTAATACTTGGTCGAAAGGAATGTATTTCTTCCAAAGTATTAGTAACGGAAACATTCAAACGGAAAGATTTATTGTAGAATAGTATGAGCGAAGAAAAGAACAATAATCCTGACGAGGGTGTTTACATAAAGCATGAAATTAAAGCCGATCCAAGTCAATCTCTTGTAAGAATTGATAAGTTTTTAATGGATAAGCTTGAAAACGCAACAAGAACTAAGATTCAAGAAGCAGCTAAACTTGGAAACATTCTAGTGAACAAGATTGCTGTAAAGTCTAATTATAAGGTTAAACCGCATGATTTAATTCAAGTAACGGTTGATGAACCAATTCAAGAATTTGAATTAATTCCAGAAGATATTCCATTAACTATTGTTCATGAAGATGAGCATGTATTAGTGGTTAATAAGGAAGCTGGAATGGTCGTTCATCCAGGACATGGGAATTGGAATGGAACCTTAGTGAATGCATTAGCCTTTCACTTCGAGAATTTACCTTCTCAGCAAGAACATGGATATCGCCCAGGCTTAGTACATCGATTAGACAAAAACACATCTGGTTTAATGGTCATTGCTAAGCACGAAGAAGCTTTAACCAATGTATCTGAGCAATTCTTTAATAGAACCACTCACAGGCGTTATTTCGCACTTGTATGGGGAAGCTTCAAAGAAGCTGAAGGAACAGTAGTAGGAAATATTGGTCGTAGTTTTACTAATAGAAAGATTATGGATGTTTTCCCAGAAGGTGATCCTTACGGAAAGCATGCTGTAACGCATTATAAAGTTCTAGAAGAATTTGACTATGTAACACTAGTTGAGTGTCGATTAGAAACAGGGAGAACACATCAGATCCGAGCTCATATGAAGCATATTGGACATCCATTGTTCGGTGATTTAGAATACGGAGGTAATAAGGTCTTAAGAGGAACCCGTTTCACTAAATACAAGCAATTCGTTGATAACTGTTTCAAGTTGATGCCAAGTCAAGCATTGCATGCGAAAGAATTAGGATTCAATCATCCCGATACGAAAGAATGGTTGCAATTTGATTCTGAGTTACCGGAGAACTTCACTCAATTACTTGAGAAGTGGAAAGTGTATTTGGACAATAGGCTTTAGGTGTGCTAATTAGCTGATGTATTAATTCAATTAATTTAAAATCAATCTTTGACGAAATACCCTATGAGTATTATCAGTTAGTTATAAATGAAATATTTAATCCTCATTTTCACTTTAACCTTTTTTAGTTCCTGTTCAAGTTTAAATCATTCATTGAACAACGAGCATCAGTTTGGAGAGCCGAGAGCATTTCTTCCTCCATCTTATGCTCCAATAGAACCAAAAAGCAATGATACCTTGTTTAATTATAAATCTGATGATTTTAGTATATCTATTGTAGATTCATTGATCAAAACAAATGATATTAATGGCGAAACAAAATATAGTTTCGTAGATGAAAAATACATCGAATTTAAATCAGACTCTGTTTATAGTTCTGGTCAGGTAATAAATTTTATAGAAAAAAGTAAATCATCCTACTGTTATAATAAGAAAACAAGGCAATTAACCGTTTTAACTATCCGTGAAAAACAAGGTGTTGATATAAGTTACTTTAGATGTGATTATTGGAATCGTGACACAGTTTGTTATGAAACTAGATTTATAGAGCAACAGCTAGAAATCGATCCCACATTTCTTCAATTCAATTCTGAATATTTACCAATGACACTATTGCCTGAAAACAAGCAAAAAGAACTTCTACAAAAAAAAGATGCTTATAAAGATGCCTTACCATTAAAATCTAATGAACGTATAATTATAAATGACTCTATTTCCCCAATAACAAATGAGCGAAAGTATTTTTACACTAAATAAATGATCTTGATAATAATGTTATTCAATAAAAAAGCGGCTTAAGGGCCGCTTTTTTATGTTATTTCATTTCGATCTTATGATGGTTTTTATCATAAAAATGATAATCTAACATTGGAATTGAAGCTGATTCATCAACCGCAAGGTTGACACCATACTCACGTTTCCATTTAGACTTTTTGCTGCTAAAGAAAAATCCTTTATTAATATATGCAGCAACATAAGGATGAACATTTAATCTTAGCTTTTTATGCTTTAGATCAGTTGTTAAATACCTTAAGTTTGATTCAATCTCATCAACTAATAATACTGAAGCATCCGACTGTCCCGATCCGTTACAACTAGGACATTTCTCGTTAGTCGTAATATTCGTTTCAGGTCTTACCCTTTGTCTTGTTATCTGAATCAATCCAAATCTTGATGGTTGAAGTACAACATGCTTTGCTTTATCATCAGCCATTGCATCTTTCATTCTATGGTAAAGCTGTTTTCTATTCTCAGCTTTCTTCATATCAATGAAATCAACAACAATGATTCCACCCATGTCTCTTAATTTCAACTGACGAGCAATTTCATCAGCTGCCTCAAGATTAACTTCTAATGCATTTGTCTCTTGGTCATTACTCGACTTTGAACGATTACCACTGTTTACATCAATTACGTGTAAAGCTTCCGTGTGTTCAATGATTAAGTAAATACCTGACTTTAACGTCACTGTATTTCCAAAAGATGCTTTGATTTGCTTTGAAATCCCCATTTTATCAAATACAGGTGACTGCCCTTTATATAGTTTCAACTTGTTTTTAGCATCAGGTAATTTCTGATCTAAATAAGTTTCAATCTCTTCGTGTATCTCTTCGTTATCCACCGTTATTTGCTCAAAAGAGTCATTTAGTATATCTCTTAGTAAAGCTGAAGTTCTGCTCAATTCACCTAAAATCTTTTTAGGCGCACGCGCATCTTTTAATCCTTTATGGATCTTCTGCCATTTAGCTAAAAGGTCTTTAAGATCTCTATCCAATTCAGCTACTTTTTTTCCAGCAGCATTCGTACGGATGATCACCCCAAATCCTTTAGGCTTAATACTAGAGACAAGTGTTTTTAATCTTTTCTTCTCTTCTTTATCTGACACTCTTTGAGAAACAGAAACTCGATCTGAAAACGGGACAAGTACTAAATATCTTCCTGGTAAAGAAACCTCAGAACCAATACGTGGTCCTTTTGTTGAAATAGGTTCTTTATCTATTTGGACCAAAATTTCGTCATTCCCTTGAATAACGTCTCTAATGGATCCATTTTTTTCTATGTCCTTTTCCGGTCTGAAATACCCAAGGTTATGAGAGTTTTGCTTTCCTTTTTTGGAAAGAGAAACATATTTGTTCAGAGATCTAACTTGTGGACCTAAATCATGATAATGAAGGAATGCATCTTTATCATAACCTACATCAACAAATGCCGCGTTTAATCCAGGTACAATTTTTCCAACCTTACCTAAATATATATCACCAACAGCATACTCTTTATCAAAGCTCTCGTTGTGTAATTCAATGAGTTTTTTGTCCTTTAAGAATGCGATTAAGATTTCGGAAGAACTCGATTTTACTACAATCTCATTCATTTTTCCTAATTATAATCATACAAACAATTTAAGGCCACAATACTGTCGCCTTAAATTGAATCACATTGTTAAATGCAAAAATCTTATTACTTCTTCTTGTGTCTATTTTTTCTTAGACGCTTTTTTCTCTTGTGAGTTGACATCTTATGTCTCTTTCTTTTCTTACCACTTGGCATAACTCAAAGTTTTTAATTATTACTTAATTCTTTAATTCTTGTTTCTACTGCTTTCTTAGCTTCCTCATTCTTTGTTAAACTAACAAAGGATTCGAATGCCTTGATTGCATTTTTCTTGTCTCCTAAGCCCTCATATGCTTCTCCTAATAAGAAGTAAGCCTGTGATTCTTCAGGGTTTATTTCTAGCAAGCGTTCAAATCTTTTAATAGCTTTCTCAAACTGATTTGTTCGCATTGACAAAAAACCTAATTGTCTAATCGCTCCCACATGGTTAGAATCAGCCGCTAAAACATCTCTTAGCTTTTGAATCCCTTTCATTGGAGCTCCACCACCATTTATAATCGCTAAAGCTTCTTCGACTTCCTTATCTAAGTCTAAATGCTCGTGATCATGGTCATGATCGTGTGAATGCCCTTCTTCGCTTGTAGCATGATCGTGAGATCCTTTTAAGCCATCTTCCTTTGTTGGTAATACCAATAGTATCACTACCAGTATCAAAGAAAAAATTAGCGCTATAAGCTGTGAACGTTTCACCTTTTATTACTTAACAGTCGTCTTCACTTTGTCAACAAACACTTTAGCAGGCTTGAATGACGGCACGTGGTGCTCAGGAATAATGATTGTCGTATTTTTTGAAATGTTTCTTCCAGTCTTTTGAGCTCTTTTCTTAACTACAAATGATCCGAATCCTCTCAAATAAACATTATCTCCTTTTGACAACGATGTCTTGATAGACTTCATGAAAGCCTCAACTGTAGCCTGTACTGCTACCTTCTCGATCCCTGTCTTATCTGCTATTTCGTTAACAATGTCCGCTTTTGTCATTTCTTTATCCTTTTCTACTTTAATAAAATCATTCGTTTGTCAAACAAACGGGGCGCAAAGGTAGTGTAATTCTTTAAAAGTTAAAACTTATTTTGTCAGTTTTTTTGTGTAATCTTCTCAAAAACAAAGTAATTAGACTGTGGAAGTATTAAGAAATTCATTAGAGAAGTGGTATTTGGATAACCATAGAAAGCTTCCTTGGCGAGAGACCAAAGACCCATACAAAATATGGTTGTCTGAAATCATCTTACAGCAAACCCGTGTAGAGCAAGGACTTCCATACTATCAAAGCTTTGTAAGCAACTACCCTACAGTGAAGGATTTAGCAATGGCTAACGACGATGATGTTATGAAGCTTTGGGAAGGTTTGGGCTATTACTCACGTGCTAGAAATCTTTTGGCAGCATCTAGAGAAGTGATAAATGATTTAGACGGTCACTTTCCTACTTCGTATAAAAACATCATCCAATTAAAGGGAATCGGACCTTATACAGCTGCAGCTATAGCCAGTTTTGCCTTTAATGAAAGTGTTGCCGTGGTAGATGGAAATGTCTACCGTGTTTTATCACGTCTATTTAACGATGCTACTGCAATTGATTCGAACCAAGGAAAGAAGAACTTTCAAATCCTTGCTGATGAGTTTTTGAATCCTACTAAACCTGCGACTCACAACCAAGCTATGATGGAATTGGGAGCGATGATCTGTACTCCAAAAAATCCAAAATGTGAGGAATGTCCCTTAAATGAATCTTGTCAAACAGCCTACACCGAAGAATGGAAACTCCTTCCGTTCAAAGAAAAGAAAGTTAAAGTTGAAAAGCTTTTTCTTTCCTTCCAGGTAGTCATCAATGATCAAAATCAAATTTTAATTGAGAAAAGGACAGAGAAAGGTATTTGGCAAAACCTATATCAATTTCCTTTACTAGAGGATAAAAAGAATATAGTTGAACCTAATGATTTTAGCCATTCAAGCAAGGAATACAAGCATCTATTAAGTCACCGAAAAATACAAGCGCAATTCTTCTTTTTAGACCATTTGGAAACTAAATCGGGAATATGGGTAAATGTTAAGGATTTAGAAAAATATGCTTTCCCTAAGTTGATTGTCAATTTCCTTAATGATCAAAACTGGTTTCAAGCATAAGTTGTTGCAGTGATACATGATTAATTAGTATCTTTCAATCTCATTAAATATTATGGCAGGAGTAAACAAAGTTATCTTAGTTGGGAATTTAGGTAAAGACCCAGAGGTTAGACACTTAGAAGGTGGTGCAGTAGTTGCTAATTTTCCATTAGCTACAAGCGAATCTTACAAGGATAGAAGTGGAAACCGTGTAGACCAAACTGAATGGCACAATGTGGTTGTTTGGAGAGGTTTGGCTGAAGTAGCTGAAAAGTACCTTAAAAAAGGAAACCAAGTTTACGTTGAAGGGAAGATCCGTACAAGATCATGGGATGACAAAGATGGTGTGAAAAGATATACTACTGAAATCGTTGCTGATCAAATGACAATGTTAGGAAAGAAGGATGAAAACAACATGGGTGGTGGAATGACAAATAATCAGTCTGCTCCTAGTGCAAGTAGTTCTCCAGCAAACAATATGACGGAAGAAGACGATTTACCATTCTAAGTTAGCCTAGTAAAGTTTTGGACGAGCCCGATAGTTACATATCATTTTTAAGTTTTTTATTTCAGTTTAAAGGATTAAGTGTTGATCTATTCAATTCCACTGGTCTCTACAGTATACTTGCTATACTGGTATTACTAGTTTGTTCTGGATTAATATCAGCTTCTGAAGTAGCATTCTTTTCTTTAGAACCTGCAGAAATCACTGAATTCAGAAACGATCGAGAATCCAAACTAGCGAAAGTAATTGTTTACTTAACAGATAAAAATCAACGTTTACTAGCAACCATACTAATAGCCAACAACTTAGTTAATGTCGGAATCATTATTATTTCTAGTATATGGTTTTCAAGTACATTTCAATTCACCTCTGAATTCGTTACCATTTTTGGCCTTGACTTGTCATCAGCAGTAATTGAATTTAGTGTTCAGGTTATCATTGTAACCTCTATCCTTTTGTTGTTTGGAGAAATCATACCAAAGGTATTCGCTACTCAAAACAAGTATACAATTATAAAAATCATGGCTTTCCCTATTCGTTATTTAATGACGATATCAGGATCACTAACCAACATTCTTATAGGAACTTCTAATTTGCTAGATAAACGGTTTAAACCAAAAGGATACAACGTTACGGTTGATGAACTTTCTAAAGCACTTGAGCTTACTGGAGAAGATGACGGAAGTGAAAGTGAACAAAAACTTTTGGAAGGTATTATCAAATTTGGAAATACAAACGCTAAACAAGCTATGACTTCAAGAGTCGATGTTACGGCCATTGAAGTTTCTGCTCCTTTCCAGGAGGTTATTGAGGTAATACAAAAGACCGGGTATAGCAGAATACCGGTTTACAGTGAGTCTTTTGACCACATCGTTGGAATATTATACATTAAAGATTTGCTTTCATATCTAGATAAAAAGAAAGTTAATTGGAAGGAATTCCTAAGGAAACCAATGTTTGTTCCTGAGAGCAAGAAGATTGATGACCTATTAAAAGACTTTCAGTCTACTAAGATGCATTTAGCCATAGTAGTTGATGAATATGGAGGATCATCTGGTGTTATCTCGTTAGAGGACATCTTAGAGGAAATCGTTGGAGACATCAACGACGAATTTGATAATGATGATTTGCAATACAGTAAGATTGATGAGTCTAACTATATTTTTGAAGGAAAAACACCGTTAATCAACTTGTACAAAGTTTTAGATATCGAAGGTGATAACTTTGAAAATAGTAAAGGAGAATCAGATACGCTTGCAGGTTTTATTATTGAAATTGCTGGTAAAATCCCTCAGAAAAACGAACGTATTACATTTGAGAATTACACCTTCACGGTTGAAGCAGCAGACAAAAGAAGAATTAAACAAATTAAGCTTTCCATAGATGAAAAGGTCTCTTCATAGATTATCACTAATCAGTATTGCTTTCCTTTTAATTGGCTTAGGGGCTTGTAAAGATCCATTCCCAAGACAAAAAGGTTATTTAAGAATTGACTTAAAAAAATCAGAATACGTTGACTTTACGCAATGTGCTTTTGAAAGTAAAATTTCTTCGAATGCTATCTTGAAAGAAATCCCCAATAAAGATTGTTGGTTTAAGCTGACCTATCCTGATTTAAAGGCTGATGTACACTTTTCGTATGTGAAGATCAACAACAACTTCGCTGACTTAGTTAATTCTGTTCACGAGATAAAAGACAGACACAATCAAGTTGCCAGTTATATTCCGGAAGAGGCAATCGTTAACAAAGATGGGAGCGCAAACGGTATTCAATTTAAGATTCAAGGAAAAAGGGCTGCTTCACCATTGAACTTTTATTTAACTGATTCTGTTAATCACTTTGTTACGGCTAGTTTATATTTCAATCATAGCCCAAATAACGATTCTATCCAGCCAATAATCGAACATATCTTTGAAGATATTGACACTTTAGTCTATAATTGGAAGTGGGATTAATCTTCCACTCTTGTAGAATCAACGATGACAAAAAGATCTTCTTTGGCCTTTTTCATCATGTACTTTTCCCTAGCAAACTTATCTAAATAGGTACTATCCTGTAAAAGCTCAAGTTTCTTATAGTTATCCTTAATCTTCTGATCTAAGTCTGCTTTCTCTTCTAACAGCAACTCTCTCTCGGCTGATTTCCTCCATAAACGTGGAAACCTTGAAAGATCAAAAAAGGTCATCCAAATAAAGAAAAAAACTGTCACCAATACATACCTGTTTCTAAACTGAGGCGGTATTTTATCGATGTACTCTTTAATTTTCATAATACGAATGTAGACTAATAAGTCGCTCTTATTTTCAACGTGGAGCTAGCGTTATCAACTTGACTATTTTAATTTCCTTTTGAAATCTGCTTTTTCAACCACTTGATTAGGTGTTCTGCTTCTCCTTGCTTTAGCTGAACTCCAATATGAATACTTCTACCTTCATATTCAAAACAAACCGATTCACCAGCTATCATCCAAACCGATTGATTGATCATTCCGAAAAATCCACTTTGTGCTTTTTCTTCAAACTTCCAAGATGAAATTTTATCCAATTCATACGACTTCGGATATCCTCTTCCATTCTTCTCCAAGGTATAAGTCAAAACTTTCGAATCAATCTTAATTCGCTCCTGTCCTTTTGCTCTGTATCTAAACGCTGAGAAAATTTTAATTTCAAAGTACAACCAAAATACCATGAAAATTAAAACCATAGCATACTCTTCTCTGGAAGAAGTGAAAATTGGTCCTCCAATGATCATGGCCAAACCAGCTATCGTAAATAAAACCAACCAAATCTTCAATTCTTTGACCGCCTTTTCATCTTTAGCAGGCGAAATAAACACTTCGGTCTCTCCTTCTGCCTCTTGATACTTAATTCTATTCGTCAACTTTTTCATAAAGCAAAGAATCTAAATTTTCTAGTTGTAAAGCTTGGTAAGACTCAAATACATTTGAGTAATCAGTCCAGTAAGACTTGTACCTAGCTAAAATATTTCGTGTGAAGTCTATTTCATTTTCCCAAACCACAAGCGTGCTATCGTCTGCTATTTTAAAATAGAACACTCCTCTTTCAACAAATCTTTGATCATCTGTAACTAGTTCATAGGTCAAAGAGTCGTTATTGCTCGATAAAATCTTAAAGCCACTTTTCCCACTTCTTCCTGATTTTCTTACTAGACCAGAACCTTTGCCTGATTTAACCTTGAAATACTCCACTTTCGATGATGGATCGTCGAAATTCCAAATCCATTTATTCCAAAACTGTGGTGAATTCAAACTATCTCTAACCGATGATTTTGCATATGACTTTTTAATTTTCACCTCAATTACTTGATCTGAAAATGTTGCCCCTAAAACAAAGAATAAAATGATTACACTGACTACGCCAAAAATGACAATTGCTGATTTTCCTTTCATCTAAACAAATACAAAGTCTAATGAATACTCCTTAATTAACTCTCTTGTAAACTCGTATTCGTGTCCGACCCTACCAATTACATTCACTTTAGATTGATTAATAATAACCTTCTCAGAAGCGCTATCCGGCTCACCATTAAAAATGATTCCCAAGATGTTCGCTCCTATTGACTTTAAATATTCGATACTTAAAAGGGTATGATTTATACTTCCTAAATAATGCTTTACCACTAAAACAATTTCAGCTTCCATCTTTACAGCGATATCAATTATCGTATCGCCTCTAAAGTTATAAGGAACCATTAAACCTCCGGCACCTTCGATTAGCAAGGTGTTTTCTGTTTCTGGTAGCTTTAATAGTTTACTCGTTCTAATCTTTACACCATCTAACTCTGCAGATGTATGTGGCGATTTTGGCTCTGTCAATCGATAAGCTTCAGGATGAAAAACCGTTTTTGTATTCGATATCAACCTTCTAACTCTTTCTGTGTCTGATTTACCTAACTCTCCCGATTGAATCGGCTTCCAATAATCTGCTTGCCACGATTCTGTTAGAATCGCCGAAACAACTGTCTTACCGACATCCGTTCCAATTCCTGTGACAAACACTTTTCTCATAGTTCAAAAATAATACTCCTATCGACTTACAGACCTATGAATTACGATTTATAATCCAAAAGTAATTGACAAAGTCTTCTTATCTCTTCATCTGTGTTATATACATGAACACAAATCCTTAATCGCTCTTCTCCTTTATTTACCGTCGGACTCATAATTGGTCTAACATCAAATCCTTTTTCTTGTAGGTAATTACTACACGCTTTAACTTCTGAGTTTCCTGGAATTAAATAACTTACAATTGGAGAGGTACTCGACTTATCTGATTTCAATAAGTCTTGTATAAGCTTAACCTTCTTAAATAAGTCCTGTCTTTCATCGTCAGCTAATATCAGCTCATCATATAAACGGTTCAACTTATGAACATCTGAATTTGAGATAGCAGTTGTATAAATAAAACTGCGACAAAAATTTATTAAATAGTTTCTTAAAAGATTACTTCCTAGAATAGCCGCTCCATGAAAACCAAATGCCTTACCATAAGCTATGACTCTAGCAAAGACGTCTTTTTCCAGATTTAATTCATTTACCAGACCTGAACCTTTATCTCCATAAAGGCCAACAGAATGAGCTTCATCTACGATTAACAGAGCCTGTTTTTCTTGACACAATTTACTTATCTCTAACAACGGGGCTTGATCTCCATCCATTGAATAAACAGATTCTACTAAAACGTAAACAAGTCCTTCCGCGCGCTCCAATCTTTTAGCTAAATCTGAAACATCATTATGCTTAAACGAAAAATTACGGGCGTGTGACATTTGTAATCCATCTCGAATTGAAGCATGGATTAACTCATCGTATATAACGGTATCTCCTTTTTGAGCTATGGTTGAAAGCAAACCTACATTTGCTGTATAACCTGAATTAAAAAGAAGTGAAGCTTCACTCTGGTGGATTTCTGCAATTCTACGTTCTAAGTTTTCGTGATGATCTGAATTTCCGCTTAACAATCTTGATCCTCCAGAACCAATAGCTTGCTCATTGGAAAACGACTTTTTAGCAAAACCTAAATAGTCATTAGAAGAAAAGTCCGATAAATCGGACTTTCTCTTTAGCTCTCGAAGAGCATTATTTTGAGACCTTTTATCAAGGTCTGCTTGCATTCTATTTTCAAGAATAGACTTATTCAGCTTCTGGTACATTTAGCAATCTTTCTTCAGCACTTTTATTCTTGTGCTCTTCTCTCCATGCTTTCATTTTAGCCTCTTGCTCTAACTTCTTTTGAGAAATCTTATACGATTCTTTTGTTTCTGGCTTATCACCATCTGTAAAGGGAGCCTTTGGTCTTAAACCTAAAGTTTTGAATAATTGAACATCTTCATTCACCTCAGGGTTTGGAGTAGTTAATAATTTATCTCCTGCAAAGATTGAACCTGCACCAGCCATGAAACAAAATGCTTGTCCTTCTTCATTCATGTCTTTTCTTCCTGCAGATAATCTAATAACAGAACCTGGCATTACTAATCTTGCCGTTGCTACCATTCTTACCATTTCCCAGATAGAAACTTTTTCGTTTTCCTCTAACGGAGTTCCTTCAACTGGAACTAAAGCATTAATTGGAACAGATTCAGGATGCTTTGATGAATTAGCTAAAGCCATTAACATTCCTGCTCTATCTTCAAGTGATTCACCTAAACCGATGATTCCTCCAGAACATAATGTAACACCCGCTTTTCTTACGTGTCCGTGTGTTCCAATTCTATCATCAAAAGTTCTTGTCGAAATAACTTCGCTATAATTTTCTTCTGATGTATCAATGTTATGGTTGTAAGCATAAAGCCCAGCGTCTGCTAATCTTTGCGCTTGCTCCTCAGATAGCATTCCAAGAGTACAACAAACTTCCATATCCAGTTCATTGATTTCTTTAACCATCTCTAAAACATTATCGAAATCTCTGTTATCTCTTACTTCTCTCCAAGCAGCACCTAAGCACATTCTTGAAGCTCCACCTTCTTTTGCGTTTTGAGCAGCAGCTAAAACGTCTTCTACTTTCATCAAACCTTCAGCTTCAACTTCTGTTTGGTATCTAGCCGCTTGAGGGCAGTAAGAACAATCCTCAGAACATCCTCCAGTTTTAACTGATAAAAGAGAACTTATTTGTACTTCATTAGGATCATGATATTTTCTATGCATTGATGCTGCATCGTATATCAAGTCCATTAAAGGTCTGTTATATATAGCTAATATTTCTTCCTGCGTCCAGTCGTATCTAATATCACTCATTGTCAAAATATTTTAATCAAAAATACTGAATTTAGACGTTTAAGCCTAGGTATGAAAAATATCGATTGCCACACTATTTCTTATATCCATATAAGTAGTGTTTATGGTAGTATTGACGTGCTACACCATTTAACTATCTTTACACCATGCGAATTGATATTCTTACCATTCTACCAGAATTGATCGAAGGTTACTTCGAGCATTCAATAATGAAACGCGCTATAGAAAAAGAAATGGCGGAAGTTCATTTTCATAATATTCGAGACTACAGTACGCAAAATCAAAAAAGTGTAGACGACTATCAATATGGTGGTGGAGCTGGAATGGTAATGACTTGTCAACCTATTGTGGACTGCATTAAACACCTGCAATCAGAACGTACATATGATCATGTTATATACATGACTCCTGATGGAAAGACTTTAACTCAAGGTTTAGTTAATAAGCTATCTTTTGGAGGAAACATTATTATTCTATGCGGACATTACAAAGGAATCGACCAACGTGTTAGAGACCTTTACATTACCGATGAAATATCAATTGGTGATTATGTTTTATCGGGAGGAGAACTTGGCGCAGCAGTTTTAAGCGATGCCATTATTCGAGTAATTCCAGGAGCTATTTCCAATGAGACGTCTGCCTTAAGCGATAGCTTTCAAGATAATCTTTTAGCACCTCCAGTGTATACGCGTCCACCCGAATTTGAAGGACTTAAAGTACCTGAAATACTAACTTCTGGTAACCTTAAGAAAATTGATGAATGGCGAGAAGAAGAAGCTTTAAAAAGAACTCAAGAAAGAAGACCTGATTTGTTGGAAGACTAATCTTGGTACTGATAATCATTCAGCCTTTTGTAATAACCTTCTTTAGCTATTAACTCCTCGTGAGTTCCTTGCTCTACAATTTGTCCTTTATCTAAAACGATAATTCGATCAACATTTTTAATTGTAGCTAATCTATGAGCGATGATAATTGCAGTTCTTCCTTCGGTTAATTTTTCAGTAGCTAACTGAATCATTTCTTCTGTTTCAGAATCAATAGAACTTGTCGCTTCATCTAAAACCAAAATCTTAGGATCAAAAACATATGCTCTGATAAACGAAATCAATTGTCTTTGTCCAACCGACAGCATCGCTCCTCTTTCTTTAACATCGTAGTCATATTGACCAGGTAATTGACTTATAAAATCATGTGCCCCTACTTTCTTAGCTGCTTCAATGATTTGTTCATCGGTGATTGATTTATCGCCAAAAGTGATGTTATTTCTTACGCTATCTGAAAACAGAAAAACATCCTGTAAAACAATTCCTACTGCCTCTCTTAGTTGGTCAATATCGTAATCCCTAATATTAACCCCGTCCAATAAGATTTCACCCTTATCGTATTCATAATACCTAGAAAGAATATTAATTATTGAAGATTTTCCAGCTCCAGTTGCTCCAACTAAAGCTACCTTTTCGCCAGGTTTCACACTAAAGCTTACCCCTTTCAAAACCATCTCCACATCATCGTATGCGAACCACACATCCTTGAACTGAATTTCTCCGTTTAAAGATTTAATTTCTATTTCACCATTGTCATCGATAAAAGCGTTCTCATCCATAACATCGAAAACTCTTTCAGCCGCAACCATACCCATTTGCAAAGTATTGAATCTGTCTGCTAATTGTCTGATAGGACGAAACAACATATGAAGCAACAAGATAAATGCTAATAATTCTCCTTGAGTAACTTGCTCATCTAAAGCCCTTCCAATACCCCACCATACAAGAATACTTAATGAAGCAGCACTCAGAATCTCAACGATTGGAAAGAAAATCGAGTTGGCCCAAACCGTTCTTACATGTGCTTCCTTATGCCTTTGATTAATAGCATTAAAACGTTTCATTTCCTCCTCTTCTCTATGAAAGATCTGAACAATGTTCATTCCTGAAACGTGTTCCTGAACAAATGCATTAAGCACAGCCACCTCTTTTCTTACCTCTTGAAAAGCTTTTTTAATCGAGTTTTTAAATACGTTTGTTGCCCATATTAAAATCGGTACAGGTAGCAAGGTTATCATTGCTATTTGAGGATCTAAGTAGATCATTGTACCAATCACCAATATCAATTGTAATACATCTGATATAATTATCAATATTCCTGAAGAAAATATATTACTTACCGATTGCATATCAGAAGTTACTCTCGTCACCAGTGTACCTAATGGCGTTTGATCAAAATACCTAAGCTTATAATTTATAATCTTATTGTATAAGGTTACCCTTAAATCCTTGACGATTACCTGTCCTAAATAATTCGCGTAATAGTTCTGTAGGAATTGAGAAAATGCATGTAAGACTAAAATAGACACCATTATCAATGTCATATTTAGTAATCCTTCTGCATCTCCTGTCTGGATATAATCATCCAAAGTTCTCTGAATTAACAATGTTCTTACCGGAGCCAAAAGAGCCATGAAAATAGTAATTGACGCCGTTGCTACAAAAAGACCTCTGTACTTTCTTGCGAAAGACATTGTTCTTTTAAATAGTTTGAAATCAAATGCTTTTCCGGATACTTTAGACATAGTTCAAAATTAGCGAATTACTTAGTCTTAATTCATTATTCTTTTAGTAAACCACTTCCTCAAGAAAAAGTCCATGACCGGGAACTGATGTCCCTGCTATTTTTCTATTTTTTGAAGCAATTAGTTCAGTCATAAAAGAAACCTCTTTTCGTTTTTGACCAATTTCCAAACACGTTCCTACGATTGCTCTGACCATATTTCTCAAGAATCGGTTTGCCTTCACATAGAAAACCAAGTCATTACCTTCTTGAATCCAATAAGCCTCTTGAACGTCGCATATGTTCGTTTTTACTTGGGTTCGAGATTTAGAGAAACAGGAGAAATCTTGTGTTCCTATTAAAAGCTTGCAAGCCTCATTCATTAACTCTACATCCAAGTCTTTATTGAAATAATAAGCATAATCAGCTTGAAATGGATTCTTTTCTAGAGTCATATAATAACGATAGGCTCTTGATTTAGCCGAGAAACGCGCATGCATATCTTCGTTCACTTCAAATATCCGATGAATTGCAATGGCATTGGACAGCATTCCATTCATTTTGTATTTGATTAGGTCACAATCAACTTCATTATTGACATCCATATGAGCTGTAAAACGTTTGGCGTGAACACCGGTATCCGTTCTACCACAACCCATCAATTCTACGTCTTTATCTACGATGATCTTAAGTACATCTAAGAGCTCACCTTGAACACTCACAGCATTATCCTGAACTTGCCATCCATGATAGGATTGCCCATCATATGATAATTCTAAAAAATACCTTTTCACTTATTCTTCTGTATTTTTTAACCAACGAATATCATTGATTTTATAAGTTAGTCCGAAACGGAAACCCTGAAGTAAAACCGCTTCATGATTGAATTGTATATTTCTTTGCCACGAAAAATAGATCCCTAGATTGTTTTGAAGTTCAGACATCAAACCAAACTCGTAATATAGGTTCATCCTTTCTTGGTTATCCAATGTCCTTCTCTGCACTCCTTTTGCTTGAGAACCATCTAAAGTTACTTCTTGCGCATTGAGCAAATAGCTTGTTGCTAAACCTAATTTCAAGGTTAAACCTTCAGCAATTCTAAGCTGATGAAATAAATCTAACTCTAAGTTATTGTACTGATACTTTTGAACCGGATTAACTCTTTTCGTTCCTTTCCTAGCAAATAGAACACTTGCATTCAGGTTAAACTTATCTCCTATTTGAAAATAGTTATTTACTCCAAAATGAAAGTAATTTGCACTCTCATATAAGGTGCTATCTGGCATGCTAGCTACACTTAAACCTCCGATACCTTCTACACGATAATATCTCGATTGTCCAAACAAAAGCGAACTACAAGAAAGTAAACCTATAAGAATTAAAAGCTTCATTATAGCAAGTCTAATACATTCTCTGGTGGACGACCTAATACCGCTTTATTGTCTTTCACAACTATCGGACGCTCAATCATTTTTGGATACTGAATCATTGCTTTGATCCATTCATCCTCGCTTAAG